>NZ_JBDNXE010000157.1:0-7740 GCF_047721585.1 Gluconacetobacter sp. | reverse complement strand
GGGTTCATGCCGGCATGGGGCATGGCGCCGACGAAGCCGTAGGCCTGGTAGAGCAGTTCCAGCACCGGCGGGATGACGATGGCGCCGCTGACGCAGCCTACCAGCAACGCCACCTGCTGCCGCCAGGGCGAGGCGCCGACCAGTTGCCCGGTCTTGAGATCCTGGAGGTTGTCGTTGGAAATGGCCGAGGAGGCGACGATGGCCGAGAGGATGTAGAGCGCGAAGGCGATCGCCAGATGGTGCCCGTTGGCCGACATTTCGGCGGGTAGCGCGCCCAGCGGCTCCAGCAGCAGCATGAACGAGGCGACCAGCACGATGGCGATGATGGCGATCCCCGACAGCGGGGACGAGGACGAGCCGACGATGCCGGCCATGTAGCCGCATGCGGCGGCGACCAGGAAGCCGAACAGCGCGCAGATCGCCACCGCCGCCAGCGCCGCCGAGACGATGGCGCCGCCGTGGGCGAAGGGCGACTGGAAGCTGAGGAACAGGACGAACAGGATGGCCAGGCACAGGCCCGTCAGCAGCAGGAGCGTGCGGGGCGTGAGGTCGCGGCCGTCATCGTCGGCGGAGCCGTGGGCGCGCATCATGTCGCGGATGCCCGCCGCGACCGGGCGGGCCAGCATCGCCAGTGTCCAGATGGCGGCGATGGCGATGGTGCCCGCGCCCAGGAAGCGCACCTTCTGTGTCCAGATCTGCGTGGCGAAGCCGGCGGCGGGGAGGTGGGCGGGATTGGGCAACTGGACGCTGAGGATCGGGACCGCGACATCCCACGCGATGAGCGTGCCGATCAGCATTGCGAGGCCGCCGGCGATGCCGACCAGATAGCCCGCGCCCAGCAGGGCCAGCGAGAAGCCGGTCGAGGCGCGGAAGATGGCGCCGCCCCAGGTCGCGGTGACCGCCGCGCTGTCGGCCAGCAGCCGCAGGCCGCCGGTGGCGAACGTGACCGACGCCGACAGCAGGCCGCCGGTCAGCAGGGCGCGCAGGCTCTCGGGGCTGCCGCTTTCCGAGCCGGCTTTCAGGATTTCGGCCGCCGCGACGCCTTCGGGGTAGGGGAGGTCGCTGTTCGTGACCATGGCGCGGCGCAGCGGCACGGTGAACAGCACGCCGGTCATGCCGCCGGCGAGGGTGAGCAGCGTCGTTTCCAGATAGGGGAAATGCTGCCAGTAGCCGATCATGATCATGCACGGCAGCGAGACGAAGACGCAGGACAGCGTGCCGGCCGCCGAAGCCTGCGTCTGGACCATGTTGTTTTCGAGAATCGTGGAGCCGCCCATCGCCCGCAGTACGGACATGGAGATCACGGCCGCGGGAATCGACGAGGCGACGGTGAGGCCGATCTTGAGCCCCAGATAGACGTTGGAGGCGGTGAAGACGATGGTGATCAGGGCACCGAGGATAAAACCGCGCAGGGTCATTTCCCGCTGGCTGGCGGCGGGCGCTGTCGGGGAAAGGGCGGTGTCCGTCATGCTGTCTTCATGTCGCTTGTATCGCTTGACCTGTCGGTGGGGCCGTGGGCGCGCCGGGCGTTTGCATCGCCGCGCGCCGGCGGCAGGGGAGCGGGATCACATATGGTGGAAGGTGGGGGCGATCAGGTGGGTCTGGTTGTATTCCAGCTGCTCTTTCGTCAACTGGAGGCCGACCTCGAGCCTGTAGCCGTCGATCGTGACGTGTCTGGAGACCGGTAGCGTGATCGGCACGATGCGGGTGTGGGTGAGCATCTGCGTGACGTTGGCCGGGAACTGCACCTTTTCGACGAACTGCTTCTTGTTCTTGATCTCGTCGCCATAGACCACGGCGATGAAATACGGGACCTCCACCGTGCGGCCGGTGCCGGGGCCACGGGTGACGTTCAGGCCGAGGCTGACCTCGGCGACGACGGAGGCCGTTTTTTTCTGGTCTCCCGCGCCCCTGTGGCATTGGCCGGTGACGCGCGTGACGCTCGCGCGTGAGGCCAGGTGGCCGATATCGTGCGACGGGCCGGTGAAGGCAATCTGGTCGGCGGCGGCGCCGAGGACCTCGACGGTCGGGCAGGCCGGCGCGAAGCCGTCGGGGTTGTCCATGGAGCATGCCGCCAGCGACATGGCGAACGGCAGGATCGCCAGGCCGCTGAGATGGGCGGGGCGAAAGCGGCGAAGGCCGCCTGGGCTGGCGATGGTCATGCGGGGGATCATGCGGGTTCCGGGGTCTCGTGCTTGCTCATGGTTGCGGGGACCGCCATGTGGACGGGCTGCTTGTGTGGCTCCGGCTGGACGGCTATGTCCAAATGCACCGGGGTTACAGGAAAATGGCTTGCGCCATGGCCCCGGTTTGCGTAGGGCCGGACCAGCACCGGGATGCGCGGCCGGCCGGTCGCTGCCCCCGGCCCGTATCCTATACCGCTCGCCGGCCGTTTGGGGAACACCATGCCCGACCAGATGATTCAGACCTCCGATTCCGCCCCCGTCGCGACGTCTCCGGCCGAGGCGCCCATGCGGTCGCTGAAGGTTCTGCTGGCGGGGCCGCGCGGCTTCTGCGCCGGGGTGGACCGCGCGATCCGCGTGGTCGAGGAAGCGATCCGCCGCTATGGCGCGCCGGTCTATGTGCGGCACGAGATCGTGCATAACCGTACCGTGGTCGAGGAACTGGAAGCCCAGGGCGCCATCTTCGTCGAGGAACTGGACGAGGTGCCGGCCGACGCGCATGTCGTGTTCTCGGCCCATGGCGTGCCCAAGACGGTGCCGGCCGAGGCCGAGCGGCGCAACCTGCTGTATCTGGATGCGACCTGCCCGCTGGTCTCCAAGGTGCATCGCGAGGCCGAGCGCCATTTCGCCGATGGCGGGCCGGAAAGCCGCCATATCCTGATGATCGGCCATGCCGGCCACCCCGAAGTGGTGGGCACGATGGGCCAGTTGCCGGCCGGCGCGGTGACCCTGATCAACGACGCGGAAGAGGCGCGGACCGTCCAGCCGGCCGATCCGTCGCGTCTGGCCTTCATTACCCAGACCACGCTCTCGGTCGATGACACCGCCGAGATCGTCGAGATCCTGCGCCGCCGCTTTCCGCTGATCGAGGGGCCGAAGCGCGAGGATATCTGCTACGCCACCACCAACCGCCAGGAAGCGGTGAAGGCGATTGCGCCGGGTTGCGATCTCGTGATCGTGATCGGTTCACCGAACTCGTCCAACTCCCAGCGCCTGCGCGAAGTGGCGGAACGGTCGGGTGCGCCGCGTGCCCTGCTGGTGCCGCGCCTGAGCAATCTGGACTGGTCGGTGCTGGAGGGGGTGAACACGCTGGGCATCACCGCCGGGGCCTCGGCGCCCGAGGCGCTGGTGCAGGAAATGGTCACGGCGCTGGCCAAGCATTTCTCGCTGGAAATCGAGGAACGGACGGTCAAGGAAGAGAACGTGACCTTCCGCCTGCCGGCCCCGCTGGGCTGATCAGGCCGGGTTCGCATGGCTGTCTATACGGATGTGTCGGACGGGGCGCTGCGTGCGTTCCTGTCCCTTTACGAGATCGGTGAACTCACGGCCTATCGGGGCATTGCCGAGGGGGTCGAGAACAGCAATTTCGTCCTGCGGACCACGGACGGCGATTTTATCCTGACCCTGTATGAGCGCCGGGTGAACCCCGACGATCTGCCCTGGTTTCTGGGATTGATGGGCGCGTTGGCCGACCATGGCCTGTCCTGCCCGCGCCCGGTGGCGGGGCGCGACGGCGA
Source organism: Gluconacetobacter sp. (assembly GCF_047721585.1). Classification (NCBI taxonomy): domain Bacteria; kingdom Pseudomonadati; phylum Pseudomonadota; class Alphaproteobacteria; order Acetobacterales; family Acetobacteraceae; genus Gluconacetobacter; species Gluconacetobacter sp. The sequence continues at coordinate 4,040 of NZ_JBDNXE010000157.1, read as the reverse complement.
GGCGCTGCGCACGCTGGCGGGCCGGCCGGCGGCGATTACGACCTTTCTGCCCGGCGTGTGGCCGCGCGACGTGCGCGTGGAGCATTGCGCGCCGCTGGGTGCCGCGCTGGCGGCGCTGCATGTGGCGGGGCGGGACTACAGGGCCGAGCGCGCGAACGGGCTGGGGCCTGATGCGTGGGGACCGCTGCTGGAATCCTGCCGGGCGGAGGCGGATTCGGTCTCGGCGGGGCTGGGGGCGGAACTGGATGCCGCCCTGGGGGTGATCCTGCCGGCGTGGCCTTGTGTGGGCGATCTGCCGCGCGGGCAGATCCATGCCGATCTGTTCCCCGACAATGTGTTCTTTCTCGATGGCGCGGTGTCGGGGCTGATCGATTTCTATTTCGCCTGCACCGATTTCCTGGCCTACGACATCGCGATCTGCCTGAATGCCTGGTGTTTCTCGGCCGATGGCGTGTTCGTGCCCGAGCGGGCGCGGGCGCTGATCGCGGGATATGAATCGGTGCGGCCGCTCGAGGCCGCCGAACGGCGGGCGATGCCGGTGCTGGCGGCGGGGGCCGCGATGCGCTTTCTGCTGACGCGGCTGTACGACTGGCTGAACACGCCGGCCGGCGCGATGGTGACGCGCAAGGACCCGCTCGATTACCTGCGCCGCCTGCGCTTTCATCGTGCGGCGGAGGATGCGTCGGTCTATGGCGTCTGAGACCGACGAACGGCCGGTGGAGGCCGATGCCGCATGTGAGCCGGAGACGCCCAATGCGTCCGCGCCGGTCGAGATCTGGACCGATGGGGGCTGCAAGCCCAATCCGGGGCCGGGCGGCTGGGCGGCGCTGCTGAAATTTCGCGGGACCGAGCGCGAGATTTCGGGGGGCGAGGCCGAGACCACCAACAACCGCATGGAACTGACGGCGGCGGCCGAGGCGCTGGAGGCGTTGAAGCGCCCCTGCGTGGTGGTGCTGCATACCGACAGCGAATATGTGCGCAACGGGATTACCCGCTGGCATACCGGCTGGGTGCGGCGGAACTGGCGCAATGCTTCGGGCGACCCGGTGGCGAACATGGATCTGTGGCGGCGGTTGCTGGAGATCAGCAAGCGGCACCAGGTCGAATGGCGCTGGGTGCGTGGCCATTCGGGTGACGAGAACAACGAACGGGTCGACCGGCTGGCCACGGCGGCGCGGGACGCGCTGGGGCTGGCCTATCACGTTCGTCGCCGGTGACGGTTCCGGCGCTGGACCTGCGCGGGCTGGCGGTGGCCCATGGCGGGCGCGACCTGTTCGCCGGACTGGATCTGACATTGCCGGGCGGGGTGTTTTCCGTGCTGCTGGGGGCCAGCGGCGTGGGCAAGACCAGCCTGCTGCGGGTGATCGCGGGGCTGGACCGGCCGGCGGCGGGCATGGTGGTGGCCGGTGATGGCGCGCCGCTGGCGGGCCGGGTGGCCTGGATGGGGCAGCGCGACTTGCTGCAACCCTGGGCGCGGGTGATCGACAATGTGACGCTGGGCGACCGGCTGCGCGGCCGGCGGCCCGATCGCGACCGGGCGGCGGAACTGCTGCGGCGGATGGGGCTGGCCGACCGGCTGGCGGCGCTGCCAGGGGAACTGTCGGGCGGCATGCGCCAGCGCGTGGCGCTGGCCCGGACCCTGTACGAGGATCGTCCGGTCGTACTGATGGACGAGCCCTTTTCGGCACTGGACAGCGTGACGCGGGCGCGGATGCAGGATCTGGCGGCCGAGACGCTGCATGGCCGCACCGTGGTGCTGATTACCCATGACCCGCTGGAGGCATGCCGGCTGGGGCAGGCGATCCTGCTGATGGCGGGGGACCCGGTGCGTGTGGAGGCGATTACGGTGCCGGCGGGCGCGGTGCCCCGGCCGGCGGACGACGATTCCGTGCTGCATGCCCAGGGGGTGCTGCTGCGCCGCATGCTGGATGCGGCGGGGCGATGAGCGCCGGGCGAATCGTGGCGCGGCTTGGCCGGCCGGTGGGCACGCTGTGCGGGCTGGGCCTGCTGTGGTGGGGGATCGTCCGGCTGGGCGGGGTGCCGCCCTATCTGCTGCCGCCGCCTGGATCGGTGGCGCGGGCCTTGTGGGCGCAGCGCGGATTGCTGGCCGGCGCGGCGGGGACGACGCTGCTGGAAACCGTGCTGGGGCTGCTGCTGGGCACGGCGGGCGGTGGCGCGCTGGCGCTGCTGATGATGGCCTCGGCCCCGGTGCGGCGCTGGATGATGCCGCTGGTGCTGCTCAGCCAGGCGGTGCCGGTCTTCGCGCTGGCGCCGCTGCTGGTGCTGTGGTTCGGATTCGGCATTGCTTCCAAGGTGGTGATGGCGGTGCTGGTGATCTTCTTTCCCATCACCTCGTCCTTTTTCGACGGTTTGCGCCGCACGCCGCCGGGGTGGCTGGACCTGGCGCGGAGCATGGATGCGCGGCCGGGGCTGGTGCTGCTGCGGCTGCGGCTGCCGGCGGCGCTGCCGGCCTTTGCCACCGGTCTGCGGGTGGCCGCCGCGATCGCGCCGCTGGGCGCGGTGGTGGGGGAGTGGGTGGGTGCATCGTCCGGGCTTGGTTTCCTGATGCAGACGGCCAATACCCGCTTCGAGACCGACCTGATGTTCGCGGCGCTGCTGGTGCTGGCGTCGATGACTGTGCTGCTCTGGTGGGGGGTGGACCGGGCGCTGGCGCGGATGCTGTACTGGGTGCCGGACGACCGGTCCGACTGAAGGAGTGATCATCGTGGCGCGCGCCATCATCATCGACACCGACCCCTCGCCGGACGATGCGGTCGCTTTTCTCATGGCGCTGGCCTCGCCCGACGAACTGGAGGTGCTGGCGCTGACGACGGTCGGGGGCAACGTGCCGCTGGCGCTGACCACGCGCAATGCCCTGATGGCGCTGGAACTGGCCGGACGGGGCGACGTGCCGGTCTATGCCGGTGCGGCGGGGCCGCTGGTGGGGGCGTTGCGCACCGCCGAGCATGTGCATGGCGCCACGGGGTTCGACGGCTACGACCTGCCGCCGCCGTCGCTGACGCCGGCCGAGGGCTTCGCCCCCGACCGGATCGTGGACCTGGTGATGGCCCGGCCGCGTGACAGCGTGACGCTGTGCTGCCTGGCGCCGCTGACCAATATCGCCCTGGCGATGCTGCGCGAGCCGCGCCTGGCCGGGCACCTGCATGGGATCGTGCTGATGGGCGGGGCGCGGGCCGAGGGCGGGAACATCACCCCGGCGGCGGAATACAACATCCATGTCGACCCGGAGGCGGCGGCGCGGGTGTTCGATTCGGGCGTGCCGATCACGATGATCCCTCTGGATTGCACGCATCGGGCGCTGACGACGGCGGCGCGGATGGCGCGGCTGCGCGCGATCGGCACGCCGCTGGCCGAGGCGTTCTATCACCTGCTGACGTTCAACAAGCGTTTCGATGCGCGCCAGGGAGGGACGGATGGCGGCCCGCTGCATGATCCGACGGTGATTGCGGCGCTGCTGCGGCCGGACCTGTTCAGCGGCCGGCTGGCCCATGTCGGGATCGAGTGCCAGGGCACGCTGACGCGGGGCATGACGGTCATCGACTGGCGGAGCGTGACCGGGCGGCACCCGAATGCGCTGGTGCTCAACCGGGTGGATGCCGAGGGATATTTCGATCTGGTGATCGAGCGCCTGTCGCGCTTCGGCATCGGATCGCCATAAAGCATCGCCGCGTGCCGATGGAAGGTTGCCCGATCGGGGTGCGCTCCAGTAATGGTCGCGCGTTCGCGCCGGTCGGGCGCGGCCGATCCTGACGTCGCTTCCCAGTGGGGCGCCCTGCTGTCCGGAGTCCGCATGGACCAAACACCGCCCCCGTCTTCGTCGTCTTCCCCCGTCCAGCCCCGCGCGGGCGGTGTGGGGGACCCTGTGTTCGCGGGGCTGGTGCGGCTTTCCGGGTGGCTAATCCTGGCGATCATGGGGGGTCTGATAGCGGTTCTGGCGTGGGGCGGGCTGTCGGCGTGGTCGGCGTTTGGGCCTGGCTTTGTGTGGAGCGCGGTGTGGAACCCGGTGACGCAGCATTTCG
>NZ_JBDNXE010000156.1:0-8127 GCF_047721585.1 Gluconacetobacter sp. | reverse complement strand
GGCGGGGCTGGTGCGGCTGGCGGCGGGCCCGGCGGCGGGGCTGTATAGAATGACCGAGCCGGGGTTGATCGTGGATGACGGTGATCTGTCCGGCCTGCTGGAGGATCGGCGCCGGACCGTCTGGGTCTGCGGGCCGGGGTTGACGGAGGACGAAGTCGGTCGGGCGCTGCCGGCGCTGGTGGAGGCCGGGCGGATGGTGCTGGCCGATGCCGGAGCGTTTGCCTGGGCGGCCGGGCAGCCGGAATGGCTGGTCGGGGTTGGGGTGATCACGCCGCATGAAGGGGAATTCGCGCGGGTGTTCGGGGCGCCGGTGAATGGGCGGCTGGAGGCGGCCCGCGCGGCTGCGCGGCGGATCGGGGCCGTGGTGGTGCTGAAGGGGCCGGACACCGTGATCGCGGCGCCTGACGGCAGGGCGGCGATCAACGACCATGCCACGGCGGCGCTGGCGACGGCCGGTTCGGGCGATACGCTGACCGGCATCATTGCCGCGCTGCTGGCGGCGGGGATGGAACCCTGGCACGCGGCCTGCGCTGGCGTGTGGATCCATGGCGAGGCCGGCATGCGTGCCGGCCCGTGGCCGGTGGCTGAGCAGTTCGAGCGGCATCTGGGCGCGGCGCGGGCCCGTGCCGTCTCGCTGGGGTTGGGGGAGGCTGCGCCCCGGGGCGCGGACTCGCGCCATTGTCGGCTTGCCGGATCAGGCGGTGTGCGCTAAAGCCGCGCGCTTGGAGACCGGGCGCCGATGCGGGCGTGGTGAAATTGGTAGACACGCCAGATTTAGGTTCTGGTGGCGCAAGTCGTGGGGGTTCAAGTCCCTCCGCCCGCACCAGCCCGGCGAGAGACTGATCGAATTGGTACGGGTGCGGGCGCGAAGGCGGCTGTGGCTCGCGCCGGTTGTTTTTGCGTGCGGATACCGCCGTCCGGGGTGGGCTCGTGCGTTCTTTGGAAGTTCTGACCGAGAGGATGGCCTCGCAGATGCAGGTTACTGAAACGCTTTCCGACGGCCTGAAGCGCGGTTTCACCGTCACGGTGCCCGCCGGCGAACTGGAGAGCAAGCGGACCGCTCGCCTGAAGGAAATGGGGCAGTCCATGAACCTGCCGGGTTTCCGCCCCGGCAAGGTGCCGTTGAGCCTCGTGACGCAGCGCTACGGCGCCGCCGTGCAGGGTGAAGTGCTGGAGCAGGCCGTCAGCGACGCGACCCGTGCATTGCTGGAGGAGCGCAATCTGCGCCCCGCGATGCAGCCGCGTGTCGATCTGGTTTCGGGCGCCGAGGCGGACGGCAAGGCCGACCTGGAATTCAAGATCGAGATGGAAGTGCTGCCCGAGATCGCGCAGCCGGACCTGTCGGGTCTGACGCTGACCCGCCTGAAGGCGTCGGCGGACGCCGAGACGGTCGACAAGGCCCTGAAGGACATCGCGAGCCGCCAGCGCAATTTCGTGACGGTCGAAGAGATTCGTCCGGCTGCGGTGGGCGACGTCGTGGTTGTCGATTTCGTGGGTAAGCTGGACGGCGTGCCGTTCGAGGGCGGTACGGCGGACGATGTTAATGTGGAGATCGGCGGCGCCGGCTTCATCCCCGGTTTCGCCGAGCAGCTTGAAGGTCTGTCGCCGGGTGAGGAGAAGGTGATCACCGTTACGTTCCCGGCTGATTACTCGGCCGAGGCGCTGGCGGGCAAGGAAGCGACCTTCGACATCAAGGCCAAGGGGCTGAAGCGCCCGGTCGATGTCGAGATCGACGAGGATCTGGCCAAGAAGATGGGTTTCGAGGGCCTGGAGCAGGTTCGCGAACTGATCACGAAGCAGGTCGAGCAGGAATACGAGCAGCTTTCGCGCCTGCGTATCAAGCGCGAACTGCTGGATGCCCTGGCGGAAAAGACCGACTTCGAGGCTCCGCTGGGCATGGTCGAGGCCGAGTTCGCCCAGATCTGGCAGCGCGTCGAGGCCGACCGCAAGGAAGGGCAGCTTGACGAGGAAGACCAGGGCAAGGACGAAGAGACCCTGCGGGCCGATTACCGCAAGATCGCCGAACGCCGGGTGAAGCTGGGCCTGCTGCTGGCCGAGATCGGCCGTGCCAATGCCATCACGGTTTCGCAGGACGAGATGCTCCAGGCGATTCGGGCCGAGGCCATGCGCTATCAGGGGCAGGAGCAGGCGGTGTTCGACTTCTTCCGCAAGAACCCGCAGGCAGCCGAGAGTCTGCGTGGCCCGATCTTCGAGAACAAGGTCGTCGATTACGTGATCGAGCTGGCCACCGTGACCGACAAGGACGTGACGCCCGAGGAACTGGCCGAGATCCCGCCCGCCGATCTCTGATCGGTTCGGACTTCCGCCATCGGCACCCCATCGCTTTTATCGCCGCGAAATGATGGCGGTGGGGTGGTATCTGGCCGGTTTATCTCTATCTTGTTGGAGGTAACCGGGGAATGACCCGGCCACCCTCCCCGATGGACGCCCCGGCGTTCCCGGGGGTGGTGAGTCGGGTCTTCGCGTCTTCAGAACGGGAATGAGACTATGAGGGATCGGGATCCCGTGGAGATCTTCAGCAACGCCCTAGTGCCCATGGTGGTCGAACAGACCTCTCGCGGGGAGCGGGCTTTCGACATCTATTCCCGCCTGTTGCAGGAACGAATCATCTTCCTGACCGGGCCGGTCTATGATCAGGTGTCTGCCCTGGTGTCGGCGCAGCTTCTGTATCTGGAGAGCGTGAATCCGACCAAGGAGATCTCGTTCTATATCAACAGTCCGGGTGGCGTGGTGTCGGCTGGTCTGGCGATCTACGACACCATGCAGTACATCCGTAGCCCCGTGAGCACGGTGTGCATCGGTCAGGCGGCCTCGATGGGGTCGCTGCTGCTGGCGGGTGGCGAGAAGGGGCGGCGTTTCGCCCTGCCGAACGCGCGGGTCATGGTACATCAGCCTTCGGGCGGGGCGCAGGGGCAGGCCAGCGACATCGAAATTCAGGCGCGTGAGATCCTGACGATTCGCCAGCGCCTGAACGAGATCTATGAAACCCATACCGGCCAGTCGCTTGAGGACATTGAGCGCAAGCTGGAGCGCGACAGTTATATGTCGGCCGACGAGGCGCTGGCCTTTGGCATCGTGGATGAGGTTGTGCGCAACCATGCATCGACGGTTGCCGCCAAAAGTTGAGGCTGGGCTTTAAAATATTGATTTATTTTAATGTTCGTGACCTGAAACGCTTTGGAATCAGGTTTCGGGCATAAGGGGTGGGTGCGCTTTGTCTATCTTCGGCGCAACCCGCCGGCTTGGGTGGGCTTGATGGAAGCCCTGTCCTGAGTCAAGATTTTCGACCCCGGCTCGGGCACGACGCGGCTTGGCATTCCGGGGGGAGGAGCGGTTATGAATAACAAGTCCAGCGATTCCAAGAACACGTTGTATTGCTCGTTCTGCGGCAAGTCGCAGCATGAGGTCCGGAAGCTGATCGCTGGTCCGACTGTCTTCATCTGTGACGAATGCGTCGAACTCTGCATGGATATCATCCGTGAGGAGCACAAGACGCATCTGGTGAAGTCGCGCGATGGCGTGCCGACTCCCAAGGAGATCTGCAAGGTTCTGGACGATTACGTGATCGGGCAGTTCCATGCGAAGAAGGTGCTGTCGGTCGCGGTCCATAACCATTACAAGCGTCTGGCCCATAGCCAGAAGAACAACGACGTCGAGATCGCGAAGTCGAACATCCTGCTGGTCGGGCCGACCGGATCGGGCAAGACGCTGCTGGCCCAGACGCTGGCGCGGATTCTCGACGTGCCGTTCACCATGGCCGATGCGACGACGCTGACCGAAGCGGGCTATGTGGGCGAGGATGTCGAGAACATCATTCTCAAGCTGCTTCAGGCCGCCGATTATAATGTCGAGCGGGCACAGCGCGGCATTGTCTATATTGATGAGATCGACAAGATTTCGCGCAAGTCCGACAATCCGTCGATCACGCGCGATGTCAGCGGCGAGGGCGTGCAGCAGGCACTGCTGAAGATCATGGAAGGGACGGTGGCCTCGGTGCCGCCCCAGGGTGGGCGCAAGCATCCGCAGCAGGAATTCCTGCAGGTGGACACCACCAACATGCTGTTCATCTGCGGCGGGGCTTTTGCCGGGCTGGACAAGATCATCGGCGCGCGTGGCAAGGGCTCGGGGATCGGCTTCGGCGCGGATGTCCAGTCGCCCGACGAGCGGCGCACGGGGGCGATCCTGCGCGATGTCGAGCCTGAGGATCTGCTGAAATTCGGGCTGATTCCCGAATTCATCGGCCGTCTGCCGGTGGTGGCGACGCTGGAGGACCTCGACGAGGCGGCGCTGATCGAGATTCTGACCAAGCCGAAGAACGCGCTGGTGAAGCAGTACGCCCGCCTGTTCCAGATGGAAGGGGTCAAGCTGACCTTCACCGAGGATGCGCTGAAGCAGGTGGCATTGCGGGCGATCGCGCGGCGCACCGGCGCGCGCGGTCTGCGTGCGATCATGGAGAGCATTCTGCTGTCCACCATGTTCGATCTGCCTGGGCTGGAGAACGTGGAAGAGGTGGTGATCAACAAGGAGGTCGCCGAGAACAAGACCAGCCCGGTCTATGTCTATGGCAAGGAAAAGCCTGCGGAGCAGTCGGCCTGATTGGTTGATATCGCTCGCGTTTTTCTCCGGGATTTCCGCCCCGCGTCGGGGGTGAGCCCCATGCGGGCAGTCCCGGTTTCTTCCCGTCGTCCGGGGCCTTGCCGTGGCGGCCCCGAATGACGACATGATGTTATCCGTCATCGCGTCAGCGAGACACCGGGCGGTGCGTGCCGCGATTGGGCGCCCGCCCGCGATCGTCCTTCAGGAGGTCACACGATATGCCCAAACCCAACCGATCCGATTCTGATCGTCCCGAGAGCGGAGAACCCGCCCCCGTCGAGAGCCACGATCTGGCCGTGCCTGTTTCCGTCTCCGACTCCGCTGGGGATGAGGTTGGCATGTCCGATTCCGAGACGATGGCGGTGCTGCCGCTGCGCGATATCGTCGTCTTCCCGCACATGATTGTGCCGTTGTTCGTCGGGCGCGAGAAATCGGTTCGGGCGCTGGAGGCGGTGACCAAGCATGACAAGCAGATCCTGCTGGTCGCGCAGAAGAACGCCTCGCAGGACGATCCGTCGGCCGACGATATCTATCGCTACGGCACGGTGTCGACGATCCTGCAACTGCTGAAGCTGCCCGATGGCACGGTGAAGGTGCTGGTCGAGGGCGTGCGTCGGGCGCGGATTACCGCGCTGCATGACATCGACGGGCATTTCGAGGCAGAGATTACGGCCGTTGCCGAGGAGCCGGCTGCCGATAACGAGGGCGAGGCGCTGGGGCGCACTGTGGTCTCGCAGTTCGAGCAATATATCAAGCTGAACAAGAAGATCGCGCCCGAAGTGCTGGTTTCGCTGAACCAGATCGAAGACCTGTCGAAGCTGGCCGACACCATCGCCAGCCATTTGAACCTGAAGATCGCCGAGAAGCAGGAGATTCTGGAGATCCCTGGCGTCAATGCCCGGCTGGAGCGGGTGTTCGCGCATATGGAGGCCGAGATCGGCGTCCTGCAGGTGGAAAAGCGCATCCGCAACCGCGTCAAGCGGCAGATGGAGAAGACGCAGCGCGAGTACTACCTGAACGAGCAGTTGAAGGCGATCCAGAAGGAACTGGGTGAGGGTGAGGAAGGCCGCGACGAAACGGCCGAGCTCGAGGAGAAGATCGCCAAGGCCCGCCTGCCCAAGGAGGCGCGCGACAAGGCGCTGGGCGAGTTGAAGAAATTGCGGGCGATGAGCCCGATGTCGGCCGAATCGACGGTCGTGCGCAATTATCTGGATTGGATTCTGAGCCTGCCGTGGAAAAAGCGGTCGAAGGTGCGCGGTGATCTGGCCGAAGCCGAGAAGGTGCTTGATACCGATCATTATGGTCTTGAGAAGGTCAAGGAACGGATTCTGGAATATCTGGCGGTCCAGAGCCGGTCGCAGAAGGTCAAGGGACCGATTCTCTGTCTGGTCGGGCCGCCTGGCGTGGGCAAGACCTCGCTGGCGCGGTCGATCGCCAAGGCGACGGGGCGCCATTACGTGCGCATGTCCCTGGGCGGGGTGCGCGACGAAGCTGAGATTCGTGGTCACCGGCGGACCTATATCGGTTCGATGCCTGGCAAGATCATCCAGGGAATGAAGAAGGCGAAATCTTCCAACCCCCTGTTCCTGCTGGATGAAATTGATAAGCTGGGTGCCGATTGGCGTGGCGATCCGTCTTCGGCTCTGCTGGAAGTCCTGGATCCGGAGCAGAACAGCACGTTCGCCGATCATTACCTGGAGGTCGATTACGACCTGTCGGATGTGATGTTCGTCACCACCGCGAACAGCCTGAACATGCCCCAGCCGCTGCTGGATCGCATGGAGATCATTCGCCTGTCCGGCTACACCGAGGACGAGAAGGTCGAAATCGCCAAGCGCCATCTGCTGAGCAAGCAGGGTGAGGCCCACAGCCTGAAGCTGGACGAATGGTCGGTCAGCGATGATGCGTTGCGCGAGCTGGTGCGCAGCTACACCCGTGAGGCCGGGGTGCGGAACCTGGAGCGTGAGATTGCGACGCTGGCCCGCAAGGCCGTGCGCGAAATCGTGACCGGCAAGACCAAGAAGGTGGCGATCACGCGCAAGAATCTTGAAAAATACGCGGGCGTGAAGCGGTTCCGCTATGGCGAGACCGAGGCCGAGGACATGGTTGGCGTGGTGACCGGGCTGGCCTGGACCGAGGTCGGCGGCGAGATCCTGACCATCGAGAGCGTGATGGTGCCTGGCAAGGGTGTGATCAAACACACCGGCAAGCTGGGCGACGTGATGCAGGAAAGTGTCGCGGCGGCGCTGTCTTATGTCCGTAGTCGCGCGGTGACCTTCGGCATCAAGCCGACCCTGTTCGAGAAGCGCGACCTGCACGTTCATGTGCCCGAGGGCGCGACTCCGAAGGATGGGCCGTCGGCCGGTATTGCGATGGCGACGTCGCTGGTCAGCGTGCTGACGGGCATTCCCGTGCGGCGTGACGTCGCGATGACGGGCGAGATCACGCTGCGTGGGCGTGTCCTGGCGATCGGCGGGCTGAAGGAGAAGCTGCTCGCCGCCCATCGGGCGGGAATCAAGACCGTTTTCATCCCCAAGGATAACGAAAAGGATCTGGTCGATATTCCCGAGACGGTGAAGAAGGGACTGCGCGTCATCCCTGTTTCCCATGTCGATGACGTGATCGGTCAGGCCCTGGTGCGGCGGCCCGAGCCGATCGAATGGAGCCAGGAGTCGGAAGACGCGGTTGCCAAACCGGCCCCTGCTGCGGGAATGGCTGCCGCGTCCCTGCCGCATTGAGACCCTATTGATTGTGTCAAAATGGCACCAGCCCCCCGGTTTGGCCGGATTTTCGGCTGATCCGGGCGGTGTGCTCGGTTGACGCGGCAAAAAACGGCTGCATAGTGCGGGCCAATGCGGCGTTGGCGAGAACTCGGTTCTGACGCATGCACAGAGAAAGAAAGGCGTAAAATGGAGAAGCCACTTAACAAGCAGGAACTCGTCGCCGCTGTGGCCGATGATGCGGATCTGCCGAAGGCGAAGGCCGGCGAAGTGGTCGACGCCGTGTTGAACGCGATCGAGAAAGCCCTGGCGAAGAAGCAGGAAGTCCGCCTGGTGGGCTTCGGGACCTTCGTGACGGCCACCCGCAAGGCGGCCAAGGGGCGTAATCCCCGCACGGGTATGGAAATGGACATCGCGGCTTCGACCTCGGTTCGTTTCAAGCCGGGCAAGAACCTGAAGGAAGCCGTGAACTGATCACGCGCTGATACGACCGGGCAGGTGGTTCGTCCGCCTGCCCTGGCTGTCCCTGATGGGCGGCCTTTGTCTGATGGGCGATTAGCTCAGCGGTAGAGCGTCTCGTTTACACCGAGAGGGTCGGCGGTTCGATCCCGTCATCGCCCACCATCTGCCGGCTCGGTGCCGGCTTACCTGTCCTGTCTCGTCGGGATGCCGGACAAAATGATCATCTCCGGTTGACGCTTCCCGGCGGCATGGTTAAACACCGCCTCACGCCTTCGCGGGTGTAGCTCAGTTGGTTAGAGCGCCGGCCTGTCACGCCGGAGGTCGCGGG
>NZ_JBDNXE010000155.1:0-8150 GCF_047721585.1 Gluconacetobacter sp. | reverse complement strand
CAATTGCCCCCATGATCGGACTCTATGGACAGCGTTTCAAACCCCCCGTTCCGCCGACCCGTCCGACGCAGAAGATGACCCGACCATGACAGAAACCCGCGCGCCCATCCCCCATGACCATCTGAGGCCGGAGGCCCGCGCCTGGTTCGAAACCCTGCGCGACCGCATCTGCGCCGCCTTCGAGCAGATCGAGCAGGATGCCGCCGACGTGCAGACCCTCCCCGGCCGCGACACCGCCGGCACATTCGTCCGCACCCCGTGGGACCGCGTGAACGAAGACGGCACGCCGGGCGGCGGCGGGGTCATCAGCCTGATGCGCGGCCGGGTGTTCGAGAAGGTCGGCGTCAACGTCTCGACGGTCGAAGGCACGTTCAGCCCCGAATTCCGCGCCACCATCCCCGGCGCGGAGGAAGACCCGCGCTTCTTCGCCACCGGCATCAGCCTGGTGGCGCATATGTGCAATCCCCGCGTCCCCGCCGCCCATTTCAACACGCGGATGATCATCACCACCCAGGGCTGGTTCGGCGGCGGCGGCGACCTGACGCCGATGTTCCCCGACAGCCCCGAAGCGCAGGAAGATGCCGTAAGCTTCCACGCCGGCTTCCGCGCGGCCTGCGACGCGCACGACCCGGCCTACTACCCGCGCTTCAAGGAATGGTGCGACCGCTATTTCTTCCTGCCCCACCGCAACGAGCCGCGCGGCCTGGGCGGCATCTTCTACGACCGGCTGAATACCGGCGACCTGGCGGCCGATTTCGCCTTCACCCGCGATGTCGGCCTGGCCTTCCTCGAAACCTACCCCGCCATCGTCCGCCACCGCATGACCGAACGCTGGACCGAGGACGAACGCCGCGCGCAACTGGTCCGGCGTGGCCGCTACGTGGAATTCAACCTGATCCACGATCGCGGCACCCTGTTCGGCCTCAAGACCGGCGGCAATACCGAGGCGATCCTGATGAGTCTTCCCCCCGAGGTCCACTGGCCGTAAACTCCCGCCTTCGCCGCCGAGGGCCGCCCCGGCACCTGCCATAGACTCGCCGCATTCCAGCGCGAAACAGGCGCTGGAATGTCCCCTGCCGTGGAGATGCCGCCTTTGCCCGCGACCCGACCTGTTCCCTCTTCTGACCAACGGCCCGGTCGGGCCTAGATGCGCATGCACCGCCGCCAGTTTCTTGCCATGGCGGGTTTCGCCGCACTCGCCGGTATTCCCGCCGCCGCCCGCGCGGGTGGCCTGACGCACATCGCCGCCATTGCCCCTGCCGGCGGCACCGTCATCGACCCCACCCTGCTGGTCGCCGGCAGCGCGGAAAGCGCCGCGGGCCGCTGGAGCACCGTGCTGGCCCCGGCCCTGGCACAGGGGCTGGGCTCGCCCGCTCCGCTGGCCACGCACCTCACCAGCGGGCTGGACGGCGTGACCGGCGCCAACCAGTTCGATACCCAGACGGTGCCGGACGGCGCCACCGCCCTGCTGGTCCCCGGCGCGGCGCTGGTGGCCTCGCTGGCCGGCGATCCTCGCGCCCATTACGATTTCGGCCGCTGGGTCCCGCTGCTGTTCAGCCTGGTCTCGCCCATCGTGGTCGGCCGGGCGGACCTGCACCGCACCCTGCGCGACCTGGTGCGCGACCGCCCGATCCGGGTCGCGGTGTCCAGCGATCACAGCATCGAACTGGCCACCGTCATGGCCATGGCCATCTTCGGCTTCCGCCCGATCCCGGTCACGGGCTTCGCCACGCCGCAGGAAGCCCTGACCGCATTGCGTGACGGCAAGGTGGACGTGGTGCAGATCTCCGACCCCATGCCCCCCCAGACGCTGGACGCCCTGCTGGCCCCGCTGGAACAGACCGGCGCCACGCCACTCTTCACGCTGACCGACAATGTCCGCGTGACCGTCCATGGCACGCCGGTGCCCAGCTTCGCCGAGCGTTTCAATCAGGAACGCGGCCGCCCCCCCGCCGGCCTCCTCTACGACGCCTGGAAGATCGTCGCCGCCGCCGCATCGCTCGATATCGGGCTGATGCTGCCGATGCTCACCCCGCCGGAACAGGTCGCCGGCTGGCGCCACGCGGTCGGCCTCGCCAGCAGCCAGGGCGCGCTCGACACGCTCAGGAACGATGCCGGCCGCGCCCTGGTCAGCGGCCCCGATTGCGGCCGCTACCTGCACGACATGACCGGCGAAATCACCGCCGTGCTGATGCTCCGCCGCTGGCTGGCCGTCCACACGGCGGAATGGCGCCTGGGATAAGAGGCACCCCGCCCGACACCAGCGTCAGACGCGCGCCCGGCGCAGCAGGATGCGCACCGATCCCTGATTGGCGGCATGGGGATGCACCACCGCCAGGATCAGCGGCCGCAGGTCCGGGCGCCCCAGCCAGAAGGGCAGTTCCCGGCGCAGAACCCCGCCATCGCGGCCCGACCCCAGGCCGGTAATGACTTCCACACAACGCAGATTGTCGGACCGGGCCTGGATCAGAAAACCATGCAGACGCTGGAAGGCCGCATGGGCGTTCTGGCCGTGCAGGTCGAGCGTCCGCGACGGACGCAGCTTGCCGCTGACCAGCGTCCGCCAGCTCGTATCGTCCAGACCCGGCCCGCGATGGCCGATGGCGATTTCCGCCCGCGACCGCACCAGCGTAAAACCCGGCCGCGCCAGACGGGGCACCTCGGATGGCGGCGCGACGGGCACGGACGGGGCAACACGCTCCCGTCGCTCCGCCCCCGGACCGGCGGCGGGCGCAGCCGGCGGCGCGGCGTCCAGAGGCGCCGGCCGGGCAGCCCTGCGGGCCAGCGGCTGGATATCGCGCACGAAGGCCGACCACAGCGCCTGTTCGTCTTTCCCGAGGACCCGTCGACGGCGCACCCCTGTTCTCCCCGCCCGCCGGCGGGCGACCCCATGCCGCCCATCGTCCCGATCCGCCTGATCTTAAAGCAGTTCGCGCCCGGATCGAAGCCCGGACGCGCGCTGCATCAAGCGAGGCGCGTCAGGGCGCCTGCGTGCCGGCCAGGGGCTGCCCCTGATAGGTGCCGGTCAGGGTGCGCAGAAAGGCCACGATATCAGCGATATCATGATCGGACAGCGTGTGATCGGGCGTCTGGTAGCGCGCCATCAGCCGCACCGCCTCTTCCAGGGTCTTGACGCTGCCATCGTGGAAATAGGGCGCGGTCAGCGCGATATTGCGCAGGTTCGGCACCTTGAAGCGTTCCATGTCGTCAGGCGACTGGGTCACGGTAAAGCGCCCCTTGTCGGCATCGGTCACGGCCCCGCCGCGCGCGGCGAAGTAATCGCCCTCCAGCCCCATCACCTCGAAAGCCTGCCCGCCCAGCGAAACGCCGGTATGGCACCCCGAGCAGCCAATGTTCTTGAACAGCGCATACCCGTTCTTTTCCTGGGCATTCAGCGCCTGCTCGTCACCCTTCAGATAGCGGTCGAAACGGCTGTCGGGCGTGATCAGCGTCTTTTCATATTCCGCGATGGCATCGGTGATCCGCCCCTTGTCGATATCGTCGGACCCGAACGCATCATGGAAGGCCGAGACATAGGTCGGGTCTTGCTTCACCTTGTCCGCCACGATCGCCCAGTCGTGCGAGCCCATTTCCAGCGGGTTCATCACCGGCCCGGCCGCCTGCTCGGCCAGCGTCGCGGCGCGTCCGTTCCAGAACTGGCTCTTGTTGAAGACCGAATCATAAACGGTCGGCACGTTGATCGGCCCATGCTGGCCACCAATCCCCAGCGCCGTGACGCGCCCGTCCACACCCCCATGATCCAGCGCGTGGCAACTGGCGCAATTCAGCGTGCCGTCACCCGACAATTGCTTGTCGAAGAACAGCCGCTGGCCCAGGGCCACCTTGGCCGCATCCACGGGCACGCTCTCGGGCACGGGCTGGACCGGCTCCCCGGCAAAGCGCGCGGCAACACCCGGCGTCGCATAATGCGCACGGCGCTCGGCGGCGACCCAGTTCAGCAGCGCATCACGCTGCGCCTGCGACAGATGGGCATGCCAGTGCATCAGCAGATACAGCGTCGGCGGCATCCGGTTCTGGCGAATCACTTCCTCGATCCGCGCCAGTTGCTCCTCGGACGGAACAGCCCCGGTCTGGAACGCTTCGATCACCGGCTCGATGCGGAAATGGCGCAAGCCCCGGTCGACATCGCGCTGCATCAACTGGTTGGCGACCGGCACATGGAAGTAGAAAGGCAGTTCGACATTGCGCGCATGGCAATAATCGCATCGTGCCTCACGAATCGCCGCGAACGCGGCCGAAGTCACCGGGTCCGCCAGCGTCGGCGAATGGGTATCCAGCGTCGGTGCCGTTTCATGGTCGAAATGGGTCAGATACCCCACAACGCCGCCATAGGCGACAATCCCCAGAACCGCGACCGAAACTATTGCTTTACGCACCGACACGTCCACTCCTCCATTTTCGTCTCAAGGGAGGGTGTGCCGGATATAGAAAACATCTGTCAAAGTCATATTTTTAATAAAAACGATTGAGCCGGTCGATCAGGCGGAGATTTCATCCTGCTCCATGGCCAGTTTCAGCCGCTCCCGCGCCACTTTTACATAGGCAGCGTCCAATTCGATCCCAACACCGCGCGCGCTTTCCATCTGGGCGGCCACCAGCGTGGTCCCTGTCCCCATGAACGGGTCCAGCACCACCGCATCCGGCCGGCCATGCAGACGAATGCACTGACGCGGCAACTGCACCGGGAAGGTCCCCGGATGATTGAATTTCTGCGCCTTGTCGCGCACCGTCTCATAGGGGATGAACCAGGTATCCCCCCGGCAGCGCCTGTCCTGTTCATGCCCGCGCCGCGCGATGTTCGATTTGTCCTTGTACGGCACCCCGATATCCAGCCGGCGCAGTTCCACGGTGCCGGAGCGCGTCAGATGGAACAGATGCTCGTGATTGCGGTGCAGATAGCGCGCGCTGTTGACCGGCTTGAAATGACCATACGTATCGTCGTGGACCGAGATCGACTTGATCCAACTGATATGGTTCTGCAAATGGAAGATCTCGCGCAGCCGCACCGCCAGTTCGAACGGCAGCCAGGGCTGCGCCGACGATCCCGCGATATTCAGGAAAAACGACCCGTCAGGCCGCATCACCCGATGCAGTTCGCGCGCCACCGCCATCATCCAGTCCAGATACTGGTCTTCCGACATGCGGTCGCGATAGGTCCGATACCCCAGGCCGATATTATAGGGCGGCGAGGTCACGACGACATCGACCGAATCCGCCTCCATCCGGCGCAGTTCGCGCAGGCAGTCGTTCCGCACCAGAAGATGCGGCCCCATCGCCTGGCGCACGGCACGGGGGGCACGGGTGCCGCCTCCCGGCCCGTTTCGCGGCGCCATCAGGGTCGGGTAACGACGGGGCGCGGCGTCAGGGCGATCATCCGGCCGTGCTGGCGCATCGCGCCGGCGGTCTGCTCGGCCTCGTCGCCCCAGCCCAGGAACAGGTCGGCCCGCCCCGCGCCCTTGATGTCGGTCCCGATATCCTGCGCATAGACCAGCCGACGCCAGGTCTGGTTCGCCGGCGCAGGCAACGTCGTCTCGACCCAGACGGGCGTACCCAGCGGAATCACACGCCGATCCACGGCCGCCGAGCGCCCCGGCTCCAGCGGCACGCCCATCGCACCCGGCGCGCCCTGACTTGCCGGCACATCGTCCAGGGCATTGAAGAACACGTAGTTCGGATTCTCCTCCATCACCGCCCTGGCCTGGGCGGGATGGGCCGTCAGCCAGGCGCGGATCGACTGCATGCTCACCGCATCCTCGCTCATCTCGCCCTTCTGCACCAGCACGCGCCCCAGCGGCACATAAGGCTGTCCGTTCTTGCCGCCGAAGCCCAGCCGCACGATCTGCCCGCTGGGCAGGCGCACACGGCCCGACCCCTGGATCTGGAGGAAGAACAGGTCCGCCGGATCGGCCACCCAGAGCAATTCCAGGTTCCGCCCGGCCAGCGCCCCCGCATCGATCTGCGCCCGCGACCAGTAAGGTACGAACCGCCCCCCCTGCCAGCGGCCGGACACCATACGCCCGTCGGTCGCCCGCGCCCGCGCAAGATCCTCCGGCACCCGATAGACCGGCGTCTGGTAAATGCCCCCCCGCGACAGCGCGCCGCGAATCTCGGGCTCGTAATAGCCGGTAAAGAGCGCCGAGGACGACATCAGCACCGGTGCGAACCATGTTTCATAGAAACGCTGCGCCGCCCCGCCGTCTCCGGCAGGCACCGCCGTCGCCGCCTGACAGGCCGGCAGCCAGTCGCCGACATGCGCGCCCGGCCCGCTGTCAGGCCCCAGCGTAGCCTCGGCCGGCAGGCGACCCAGATAGCGGCATTCCGCCAGGAAAGCCGGCAACGCACGCGCCGCCTCGTCCGGCCCCCAGCCCGACAGGGCGGAGAATGCGACCGGCTGGCGCTCGCCTTCCTGCCCCGTTTCGGCGCAGGCGGACAGCAGAAGGATCGCGGCGGCGCAAACGCCCCGCATGACGGCAGGCAGACGGAAATAGCTCAAGGAAACAGCCAGACTTGCTCTTGTATGCGAAAGACGGACGGACAACCGCCGCCGGACAGGACCGCTCGGCCGCGCGATCAGGCGCTACGGCTGGCCGCCAGACGCCACGCCGCGCCACCGATCGACGCCCCCAGCAGACGCTCGAACGTCCACAGGTCCGAGAACTCGGTCACGGCATCGGTACCCGCCACGGGGTGCCCATCCTTGTCCAGCGTCAGACTGATCTGGTCCGAGACGATGCGCACGTCGATCCGCGCCCGCGGCGCGCCGGCGAACTGGTCGATGGCGGCATCGACGATCGCGAGGCTGGTCATGGCGCGCACCTCGCTCTTCTGGGTCTCCCCCGCCTGCTCGCGCGACTGGATCGCGGCATCGAAGGCGTTGAAAGCCTCGGCGGTCAGCCGTTCGCGCAGCATGGCCCGGTCGCCGGCGGCGAAGGCTTGGACCACCTGGCGAAACGAGACCTCGACCCCGCGCAGAAACTGCGCCGGCACGAAATCGCGCTCCTGTCCGGCAATGGCCGCCAGCACCTGCCCCACCCTGGTCTCGGGTGCCGGCACGTCATAGTCGGTCAACGGGGCCGGCGGCTCGGCGCGGCCTTCGATCACCGGGCCGGGCCGTGGCACCGGGGCGGCGGGCGATGCGGGCTCGACCCCCACCCGCGTGCCCAGGATGCTGCGCAGACGCAGCGCGAGAAACGCCGCGATCAGCCCGAACAGCACCAGGTCGAACGGAAAATGACTCAACGAAAAATCCATCACCACGCCTAACCGAAAGGCGCGCCGGACCAGCCGGCAGCGCAATCTCTCTCCATTGCCCTAACACATAGGCAACGCATCCTGCCGACACAATGCGGCAGGACGATACAGGGCACGATGAATTTCCATCCCGCCGCTCCCCGAGGTTGGCGAACGTCGCGGGGCATGCTACCGGCGATACCCGTTATCCGCCTTCATTGCCCGCAAGGAAATCCTCGTTCATGTCAGATTCGACCCAGCTCCCCGCCGACGGAAGCCAGAATGCCCCGCCGGCGCTGCCGTTGGCCATCAACGTCCAGTATATCAAGGATCTGTCGTTCGAAGTCCCCTCGGGCGCCGAGATTTTCGCCACGCTGCGTTCGAATCCCCAGATTTCGGTGAACATCGACGTGCAGGCCAACCGCCTGCCGCCCGAGCAGCCGGTGTTCGAGGTCGTGGTGTCGATCAAGACCGAAGCCGTGGAAGCCCCGGAAAAGGAAGGCGCCGCCCCCGGCCGCACGGTGTTCGTCGCCGAACTGGCCTACGCCGCGGTGGTGACCCTGGGCAACGCGCCCGACGACCTGGTCGAGCCGATCCTGCTGGTGGAAGTGCCGCGCCTGATCTTCCCGTATGTGCGCAACATCATCAGCGACATCACGCGCGACGGCGGCTTCCCGCCGGTCGTCCTCCAGCCGATCGATTTCGTCGCCCTGTGGCAGGCCAAGCGCGCCAACTTCCCCCAGACGGCCGGCAACGCCTGATCCACTCCAAGTCCCTGTTATCGAATGGAAAGGCCCGCCCCGTGCGGGCCTTTTTCTTTTGGGGAGCACGGCGCCCCGCCCCGAGCAATCCAAGAACATATATTTTTTTATCTAAAGAGATATCAAACAGTATAATAA
>NZ_JBDNXE010000154.1:0-8183 GCF_047721585.1 Gluconacetobacter sp. | reverse complement strand
CTCTCCGGCCGGGCCATCCCCGCGGGGGGCGCGCCCCCGGCGCCGCCCCCCCCCGCGGGGGGGGGTGGGCGGGGGCCCCCCGCCCCCCCCGCGACGGCGACGGACTCGCGGCGCTCCTGTTCTCGGCACGCGCGCAGGTGCTGCTGGGCACGCTGCCCGCGGCCGCCAGCCTGCCCTATCTGTCCGGCCTGCTGATCGGCGACGAGATCCGCAGCGCACTGGCCGCCGGCCATGGGGCCGGTCGGCTGGCCCTTATCGGCGATGCCGCGCTCTGCGCCCGTTACCGCCGCGCCCTCAGCCATTTCGGCATCACCGATGTCCCCGCCATCGAAGGCGCGGCCGAAGCCGGCCTGTGGCGCATCGCCTGCCTGGCCGGACTGGTCATCCCCGAACCCGTCCAGGAGACCATGCCATGATCCAGCGCTTCCTCGACCGTTTCCCCCTGGTCGCAATCCTGCGCGGCGTGCGGCCCGACGAGGCGGTATCGATCGGCCAGGCGCTCGTCACCGCCGGCTTCGCCATCATCGAGGTGCCGCTCAACTCGCCCCAGCCCTTCGACAGTATCCGCCGCCTCGCCGCGGAACTGGGGCCGGACATCCTGGTCGGCGCCGGCACCGTCACCGCACGGGAACAGATCGACCGGCTGGCCGAAGCCGGCGGCCGGCTGGCGGTGATGCCGCACAGCGACCCACAGGTCATCCAGGCCGCCAAAGCCGCCGGCATGGCCTGCACGCCGGGCGTCGCCACCCCTACCGAAGGCTTTGCCGCCCTGCGCCATGGTGCCGACGCGCTGAAGCTGTTTCCTGCCGAGTCCATGCCGCCGGCGGTCCTCAAGGCATGGCGCAGCGTCTTTCCGCAGCGCACACGCTTCCTGCCCGTCGGCGGCATCACGCCCGAGACCATGGCGCCCTATGTCGCGGCCGGTGCGGCGGGGTTCGGCCTCGGTTCGGCCCTCTATCGCCCCGGCGACAGCGCAGGCCAGGTTACCGACCGCGCGCGCGCCTTCGCCGATGCGTGGGCCGCGCTCCAATAATCCTCCCCACCAGAAAACAACAACGAGAACGCGCCGGAAAACGGCGCCTGCGGGACACACGCCCATGTTTGATGAAAGACAGCGCGCGGACACGATCCGGCGCATTTCCTGGCGGCTGCTACCCTTCCTGATGCTGTGCTACTTCGCCGCCTATATCGACCGCTCGAACATCTCGATCGCGGCGCTGGCAATGAGCGCGGACCTGAAGATGACCGCGGAAATGTACGGCATCGCCGCCGGAATATTCTTCATTACCTATACGATTTTCGAAATCCCCAGCAATCTGGCCCTTGTGCGGTTCGGCGCACGGCGCTGGATCGCGCGCATCATGGTCTCGTGGGGTGTCGTCGCCATCCTGCTCGGCTTCGTCAACAGCCACTGGCAGCTCTACGGGGTCCGCCTGCTGCTCGGCGCGGCCGAAGCCGGCTTCACCCCCGGTGTCATCTATTACCTCTCGCTGTGGTATCCGGCCCGCGAGCGGGGGCGTGCGATGTCGTTCTTCTATATCGGCGCGGCCCTTGCCTCGGTCATCGGCCTGCCGGTCTCCGGGCTGCTGATGAAGCTCGACGGCGTGGGAAACATTGCCGGATGGCGCTGGCTGTTCATGATCGAGGGCCTGCCGGCGGTTCTGCTCGGTGCGCTGGTCCTGGTCTGCCTGCCGGACAGCCCGACCACGGGCACGTTCCTGTCTCCCGAGGAAAAGACATGGCTGGCCAGGACGCTCGCGGCCGACCATGCCCAGCAAGGCCCGGACCATTCCCATGACTGGCGCCCGGCCCTGCGCAGCGGCCGGGTATGGGCCCTGGCCATGGTATGGCTGTTGCAGGCATTCGGCACGATCGGCGTCACGTTGTTCATGCCGCTCCTGATCAAGAGCATGTCGGGCGGCGACACGCTTCTGGTCGGCCTGCTCTCGGCGCTGCCGTTCCTGCTGGCCTGCATCCTGATGTACGCCAACGGCCGTCATTCCGATCATACCGGCGAACGCGCGCTGCATCTGGGCCTGCCACTGCTCCTGTCCGGCCTGCTGCTGGCGGGCAGCATCCTGGTGGCACGGACGGGCGCATCCGTCGCCGCGTATGGGCTGCTGATCGCGGCCGTGGGGCTGAACTGGGCCGCCACGCCCGTCTTCTGGGCCGCTACCGCCGGCCAGCTTTCCGGCGCGGCATCGGCCGCCGGCATCGGGCTGATCAATGCCATGGCGCAGTTCGCCGGCATGGGTCTGCCCCCCCTGATCGGCCGGATCAAGGATGCAACCGGCAGCTACGACTCCGGCATGCTGCTGATTGCCGCCGCCCTGACTACCGGCGGCCTGGTGGGTCTGAAAGCCGCCGGCCGGCCACGCCACCCGACACCCACACCAATGTCCCCCATCATCGAACAGAGGGTCCGCTCATGAAGATCACCAAACTCACCACGTTCATCGTGCCGCCGCGCTGGTGCTTTCTGAAGATCGAAACCGATGAAGGCATTTCCGGCTGGGGCGAGCCGGTGCTGGAGGGGCGCGCCCATACCGTCGCCGCCGCCGTCGACGAATTGTCCGATTACCTCATCGGCCGCGATCCGTTCCTGATCGAGGATCATTGGACGGTGATGTATCGCGGCGGCTTCTATCGCGGCGGTGGCCAGCATATGAGCGCCATCGCCGGCATCGACCAGGCTCTGTGGGACATCAAGGGCCGCGCTCTGGGCGTGCCGGTGCATCAATTGCTCGGCGGCAAGCTGCGCGACCGCATCCGCGTCTATTCCTGGATCGGCGGCGATCGGCCGGCCGACACGGCGGCGATGGCGCGGGAGGTCGGCAGCCGTGGTTTCACGGCCGTGAAGATGAACGGCACGGAGGAAATGCAGTTCGTCGACAGCCACGCCAAGGTGGACGCGGTGCTTGCCCGCGTCCAGGCGATCCGCGAGGCGATGGGCCAGGATTTCGGGATCGGGGTCGATTTCCACGGCCGCGTCCACCGGCCGATGGCCAAGATCCTGGCCCGCGAACTCGACCCGTTCCGCCTGATGTTCATCGAGGAACCGGTCCTGAGCGAACATGCCGAGGCGCTGGAAGAGATCACCCGCCACTGCTCCACGCCCATCGCATTGGGCGAGCGCCTGTATTCCCGCTGGGACTTCAAGAAGATCCTGGCCGACGGCCATGTGGACATCATCCAGCCGGACCCCTCCCACGCCGGCGGCATCACCGAAACGCGCAAGATCGCGAACATGGCGGAAGCCTACGATGTCGCGCTGGCGCTGCACTGTCCGCTCGGCCCGATCGCCCTGGCGGCCAACCTGCAACTCGATGCCGTCTGCTACAATGCCTTTATCCAGGAACAGTCGCTGGGCATTCATTACAATCGGGGCAACGATCTGCTGGACTACATCACCAATCCCGAAATCTTCGCCTACAAGGACGGCCACGTCGCCATCCCCGACGCGCCGGGCCTGGGGGTGGAGATCAATGAGGATTATGTGCGTGCGCGGGCGGCCGACGGGCACCGCTGGCGCAACCCGGTCTGGCGCCACGCGGACGGCAGCTTCGCGGAGTGGTGACGGCCGCACGGCATTGGACAGGTGGAGCGGCTCCCCCGGCGCCCCTGTCCCGTCATGCTCTCAGAACCCGCAGGACACCCGCCCGCCGATAAAGCGCGGTGCACCGGGAATGTAGAGATACGTCGTCGTCGCCTGCCCGCCGGAGGTAAAATACTGCCGGTTCAGTATGTTCGACGCATAGACCGTCACCTGCCAACGATCCGACGCCGGCCGCAGCGTCACATGCGCGCCCAGCAGGAAATAGGGCGGCAGACGATAGAACCCCGTCCCACCCGGCGTCATGGCCTGCGCGCCGCGATAGACCCAGTTCGGCCCGAACTCGACCGCGTAATCACGGCTGACGGCCTGGCGCCAGTCGAGTTGCCCGTTCAGCGTCAGTTTCGGCTGCCCGTTATCCACGCCCGAAAAATTATCGTTGATCGCCTTCCACACGCCCGTCCGCGCATAATAGGCATTGGTCTTCGCACGATTGACGGTAGGAAAATTCTGGAAATTCCCGCGCTGCCAGCCGATATTCTGGGTCACGAACACATGGCGGACCGGATGCAGGTCGATCGTGCCCTCGAAGCCCCAGCTTTCCGATTTCGGCACATTGGTCAACTGGCTCAACGGCCCGTAATTCGGGATCAGGATCGTGCCGAGAATCTGCTGATTGTGAAAATCGTTGTAGAACGCAGCAGCATTGATCCGCAGCACGTTGGGAATCGGGTCGCTCTTCAGCCCCAGTTCATAGGTCAGCACGCTTTCGGGCTTGAAAGGGTCGAGCTGCGCCTGGACCTGGGTGTTGTTGGCGGTAAAGCCCCCCGGTTTGAAGCCCTTGCTCATCTTGTAATAGAGCAGGACATTCTTCGTCGCCTGCCACGACACCCCCACCTGCCCGGCAAACTGCGCCGCCGCCGTGTTCTCGCCGTGGAAATTCAGCGTGCGCCCGCCATAGATCCGCGACGTCAGTCCGGTAATCCCCCGGTCGTCGATTTCATGCAGCAGCCCCACAAACAGCGTCACATTGCGCGGCAGCCGATAGCTGACATGGCCGAACTGCGACGTGGCCTCCTGATTCAACCCGAAGGTGGAGACCTGCATGTAACCACGCGCCGGCAGATAATCCGTATAGTCGAACGGAAAGGCCTGATTCATCCGCGAACGCTGGTAATAGGCGCCGACCACCCATTGCAGCCTGTCGCCGGCGTGGCTGTTCGCCAGCCGCACTTCCTGCGTAAAGCTGTTGGCGGCAATCGTGCGATAGGCATCCGCCTGGGCCGCCGCCGTCGCATCCTGATCGGTGTACTCGGCTTCGCGCTCGGTCTCGAAGGCGCTGACCGCCGTCACGGTCACCGGGCCGAAATCATGGGCGATATGCAGGTCCGCGCCCCAGAACCAGTTATTCTCGCTGGGCTTCAACCCATGCTGGCGCCCGATCACATCGGTAAAGGCATTCCTGGCCGACCATTCCGTCTGCGTCCAGCCCAGATGCGGGATCGGCGCCGAGCCGATCAGCCGCGCGACGGGCACACCGCCCACCACCTCGCTCTGGTCACGGACCACATGGCCCGAGAGCATCACCGTCGTCCGCGCGTCAGGCGTCCATTTCAGCTTGGCCCGCAGCGCCCAGCTATCGGCATCGCCCAGATGCGCGCCGTTCAGCGGATTGGTCTGCCATCCGCCCCCCTGACGCACCTGCCCCGCAAGACGGAAGCTCAGGCCATGCGCAATCGGCCCCGAGACATAGGCATCGCTCCGACTGCGGGCATAGGACGCAATGTCCTCGCTCGCGCCATAATGGAACGTATCGGTGGGGTCGTTCGTCCGCAGCTTCACCTCGCCGCCGGTGGTCGATTGGCCATGCTCGGTGCCGACCGGGCCGGGCGTGACGGTCACACCCGACATGTCGAACATCAGCCCCGAAGCCATGGTCGAGTAGGGAAAGGCCACGTCGTCCACATAGGTCACGACCGGCCCCATATTGTTCTGGGTAAAGTCGTTGAAGCCCAGGCCGCGCAGATAGAAATTGGTCGAGGCCGTGCCGTTGATGCTCTGCACCGTCAGGTTCGGCGCCACATATTCCAGCCCGCGCAGATCCACGACCCCGCGCTCGGTCAACCGCTCCGCCGTCACGCGCGTATCGGCGTCCGGCAGGTGCTGGGCCGCCCCATAGGTAAAGGCGCGCCGGATTCCGTTGACCTCCACCGTCTCGGGCACCGTCGGAGCCGGCGGAGCTTTCCGCGCCGCCACCGGCCGGCGATCGCTCTCGGGCGTCGCGACCCGCTCCGGCGCGGTCTGCGCAGATGCAGCAGAGAGCAGCGCCACCATACATGCCCCGATGGACACGCCCCAGGCCCACACCGATCCGGCACCCCGAAGCCTGCTGCAACGTGTGATCATGCGGTGCCTCGGCCTGTAAAATTGAACATCTGCATCAGGCTCGGGCTATGGCCGATCCGGCGAAGCGGGGCAACAGCCATTCCACCCCATGCGGACATTCACCCTCCCGCCGCCTCAGGCGAGGAAAACCGCCACCCCCTTCTCCGGATGCGCCCGATAATGCGCCAGCCTCGAATCCAGAGACCCGACATGCACCTCCAGCTTGTGTCCGTCAGGATCGAGAAAATACGTCGATGCCCCCTCGCTCCGGTTCTGCCGCCACACGCGGCACGAGGCACGCAGCCGTTTCGCCAACGCCGGATAATCCTCCTCGGACACGCTGAAAGCGATATGGGTATAATCCGGCCGGGGCATCTGCCCCATTTCTTCCTCACGGGTCAGGCAGAGCCATAACGCACCGGCTTCGAGATAGGCACCGTCAGGCCATTGCGCGCGGAGCACGCAGCCAAGCGTATCGCGATAGAAGGCCACGGACCGATCCAGATCCGTCACCGCAAGGGTAATATGATTCAGTCCGCTGATTGCCGGGGCCATGCTTCGTCCTGTCGCAGGGTCTTTATCCGAGCATCAGCTTAACCGCCCCACAAGGACCCCGCACCTCAATCCGCAGCCTGCACGACCTTGCCCGTCGCCACGCCGCGCACCCCCGGCACGGCCACGCATCCGGCCACCAGCAGGGCCGTCAGCGCGATGCCGCCGGAAATGCCGATCCCGTGCGCCGCCAGCCCCCCGGCCACGATGGCGAGAACCAGATTGGCCGCGGCCGTACCCAGCAGCAGAACCGGCGCCCCCGTCCGTGCCGTCAGACAGAACGCACCAAGCACGCACGCCAGGAAGACCGCATAATAGACCCAGGACAACACGGCATAAGACGATGCACCGGGCGACAGCGCGGCGACAGCCAGCACGACAGCCACCCCGGTCATGCACCCCGTGGTGCAGCCCAGCGTCAGGCGCGACAGGACCCAGGTACCGCGCGTGTCCGTCACGGCACCCGTCCGCCGTTCGGACCGCCGCCGGGCCGTGATCCACAGCCGATTGCCCGTATAGAACAGGAACGCCCCGCCGAACCCGAGCAGCAGATACCCCAAACGCACGGGCGCCCCGCCATAACTGCCGAAATGCAGCGAGAAGAACGCGGTCACGATCGCAAAGCCGTTCGACTGCTGGCCGGGCAGATAGTCCGCCGAAATCACCCGACCGGTATAGGGATCGAGCCCGGCAAAGCCGCTGACCGGCCCCCTCAGGCCGAAACGCGCATCATGCCCGGCAACGCGCAGCGTCAGCGTCCGGCCGCCCGGCCCCATCGGGCGCATGGCGTAATCGAGCGTATCGGGCACGAATCCCGGCGCCTGCCGCGCCAGCGCCGCGACCAGTTCAGCCGGAGCCAGAGGCGCTGCCGGGCGGGGCATGGCTGCTTCCGGCCCATGCGCCATCCGCGCGACATGCGGCACTCTGTCCTGATGGAAAAGATGCCCCTGAACGGCGAAGATCTGTTCGTGGAAAGCGAAAACGACCGACGTGACCGCCATGACGATGTGAAAGGGCAGCGAAAAGAACCCGAACAGATTATGCAGGTCGAGCCACGCCCGCGCCTTCCCGCCCTCCAGCCGCACCGCGAACAGCGTGCGCGTCAGCGCCGGCAGAAACGCGATCACCCCGGACACCAACGCCACCGCATAGACCAGCGCAACCACGCCCATGATCGGCATCGCCACATCATGCGGCAACGGCAGGCCGATTTTCTGATGCAGTTCGTCGATGAAATGCGCCGCCTCGGACGGCGCCTGCGTCACCGTCACCACGCTCCCGTCGGGCGCCAGAGCCGCCGCGACACTGACGGCCGGCCCATGCCCATGGCCGCCGCCGCCCTTGGGCCAGATCAGCCGCCCCGGCTGCGTCGCATCGGGCGCCAGAACGACCGTATAATGCGCGCGTGCCTCGGGGAACGCGGCAAAGGTCTTTTCCATCAGCTCCGGCGTCCGGTCGAGCGACACCGGCGCGGGCAGGCCCGCCGGCGGCGTCAGCCACGCCTGAATCGGCTGCTCGAACATGCTGATGGCACCGGCATAAAAAGCGACGAAGAGAAACAGCCCCGCGAGAATCCCCGCCCAGCTATGAACCTCGCGATACACCGCGACGATATCGGAACGGATCTTCATGGAAACACGCTCTTCAGAAAGGCGAACAGCAGCCAGACCGCCACCGCCCCGCCCCCCAGCAC
>NZ_JBDNXE010000153.1:0-8294 GCF_047721585.1 Gluconacetobacter sp. | reverse complement strand
GTTCCGGCGTGGTCGGGGCGTCGGGGGACGCAAAGAGCGGCAGGGGGCGGGCGCCGACCGCGCGTTCCTTTTCCAGACCGGTCAAAAGCCTTGCCGCGCGGCGGACCACGGGCTCCGGCACGCCTGCCAGCCGGGCCACATGCACGCCCCAGCTTCGGCGGGCCGACCCCGGAACGACCTCGTGCTGGAACACCACCTGGCCCTTCCATTCGCGCACGCTCATGGTGTGGGGGGAGAGGCGGGGGAGGCTTTCGGCCAGTTCGGCCAGCTCGTGGAAATGCGTTGCGAAAATCGAACGGCACCGCAACGTGGAATGCATGGCTTCCAGCACCGCCCAGGCGATGGCCAGACCGTCCAGCGTGGAGGTGCCACGGCCGATTTCGTCGACCACCACCAGCGAGCGCGGGCCGGCCAGATTGAGGATCGCCGCCGTCTCGGTCATTTCGACCATGAAGGTCGAGCGGCCGCGCGCCAGATCGTCCGACGC
Organism: Gluconacetobacter sp.; assembly: GCF_047721585.1. NCBI lineage: Bacteria > Pseudomonadati > Pseudomonadota > Alphaproteobacteria > Acetobacterales > Acetobacteraceae > Gluconacetobacter > Gluconacetobacter sp. The sequence goes on along the minus strand of NZ_JBDNXE010000153.1, from coordinate 7,807 downwards.
GCCGACGCGGGAGAACAGGCGGTCGACGATGCCGATCCGCGCGGCCTTGGCCGGGACCGGCAACCCGGCCTGCGCCAGGATCACGGCCAGGGCGTTCTGGCGCAGGAAGGTCGATTTGCCGGCCATGTTCGGCCCGGTGAGCAGCATGACGCGCTGGGCGGGGTCGAGCACGCAGTCGTTGGGCGTGAATCGCTCGCTGCGGGGCAATGCGGCCTCGACCACCGGGTGGCGGCAGGCGGTGAGGGTGAAGGCGGCGTCGTCGGTGACTTCGGGGCGGCACCACAGGCCGCCGGCCGCGAGGTCGGCGCAGGATTGCAGCACGTCGAGCACCGCCAGCGCGTGGGCGATGGCGGGGACCGCCGGTTCGGCCAGGATGTCGCGCACCAGGGCGGTGAAGATGCCGCGTTCGCGGGTGCTCGCGCGGTCGCCGGCCTCGGCGATGCGGCGGTCGAGGCTGATCAGTTCGTCGGTCGAGAAGCGGGCGGCGCTGGCGGTGCCCTGGCGCAGGATCAGGTCCGTGCGGTCGCGCACGCGGGCGGCGGCGGCGCTGGGGAGTTCGATGACGTAGCCAAGCTGCGCGTGGTGGCGGATCTTGAGGCTGGCGATGCCGAATTGCTGCGCGTAGTCGTTCTGCAAACCCGCGATGATGCGGCGGCTGTCGTCGCGCAGGCCGCGTTCGGCGTCCAGTTCCGGGTCGAAGCCGGGGGCGATGACGCCGCCATCCTCGACCCGTGCGGGCAGGGATTCGGCCAGGGCGCGTTTGAGCAGGTCTTCCAGCGCGGTGGCGCCGCCCAGGTGGCCCATGGCCTCGGCGATAAGGGCAGGTGGGGCCGCGCGGCCGTCGGCCAGGGCCGCCGCGATCTGCCGGGCGATGGAGAGGCCGTCGCGCACGGCGGCCGCGTCGCGCGGCAGGCCCCTTCCCAGGGAGAGGCGGGCCAGGGCGCGGGCGATGTCGGGCGTGCCGCGCAGGCCCTGGCGCAGGGCGGTGCGCACGCCGCCTTCCTCGATCAGCCATGACCATCCGTCCTGGCGGGCGGCGATCGGCGCGCATCGGGTGAGGGGGGCGGCGATCCATTCCGCCAGCAGGCGGCTGCCCGGCGCGGTGACGGTGCGGCTGACGCTGGCCAGCAGCGTGTGTTCGGTGGTGCCGTCGCGGGTGCGCAGCAGGTCCAGGCTGGTGCGGGTGGCGGGGTCCAGCCCCAGGATGCCGCCATTTTCATGGGCGTGGGGGTGGGCCAGGCGCGGCATCTGGCCGGCCTGGCTGCGGCGGACGTAGTCGAGCGCCATTGCGGCGGCGACGGCTTCTTCATCCGAGAACGTGCCGAAGGCGTCGAGGCTGGCGACCTCGAACGTCTCGGCCACGCGGCGGCGGGCGGTGGCGGCGGCCGGGGGGGTGGCCTCCGGCGCGCGTCTTGCGTCGAAATCGCCCAGTTCGATGCCGGCGGCGGCGAGGATCTCGGCCGGGTCGAGCCGGCCCAGCAGGTCCATCAGCCCGTCGGGGGGGAGGGACGCGGTTTCGAACGCGCCGGTCGAGATGTCGATCCATGCGACGCCCCAGCCCCGGCTGGCCGGGGCGCGGCCGGCACCGGCTGCCACCGCCAGCAGCAGGTTCTGCCGGCCGGCTTCCAGAAGCTCGTCCTCGGTCAGGGTGCCGGGGGTGACCAGGCGCACCACGGCGCGGGCCAGCGGGCCCTTGGCGACGCCCTTGCCGGGCTTGCGCGGCGGTTCGGTCTGCTCGGCCACCGCGACGCGGAAGCCACGGCGGATCAGCCGGGCCAGGTAGGCCGAGGCCGCCGCCACCGGCACGCCGCACATCGGGATCGGCATGTCGCCATGCGTGCCGCGCGTGGTCAGCGAGATGTCCAGCGCGCCCGATGCCGCTTCGGCGTCGGAGAAGAACATTTCGTAGAAATCGCCCATGCGGAAGAACAGCAGGGCTTCGGGATGTTCGGCTTTCAGGGAAAACCATTGCGCCATGGCGGGGGTGGCGCCGTCCGGGGAAGGGAGCGTCATGCGGGCCTGTGTACAGGGCCGGTGGCCGATGTGCCAGCCGGGAAATGCGGGACGAACGGCCGTGAGGGGCGGTGCTCGCGGAGCGGTTTCATGCCGTGCGGCCGCGCCGCCGGGCGAGGCGGCCGCGCAGCATGGCGATTGCGGCGCGCAGTTCCATCACGCCCAGGACCTGCAACCCGATGCCGTAGGCCAGCATGCCGGCCGCGACCAGGACCATCAGCGCCACGATCCGCAAGGGGCCGTGATGGACGGCCAGGGGGCCGAGGGCCGTCAGGTTCAGCATCAGCAGCATGGCCGCCATGCCGAGTGCCGCGAGCAGCATCCGGACGACGCGTGAGATCGTGGCCGGGAAGATGCGCAGCAGCGCGCGGCGGCGCAGCAGGAAGCCGAGAATCCCGACATTGACGATGGCGGCCAGGCTGCTGGCCAGCGGCGGGCCGGCATGGAGCAGCGGGTGCATGAGCAGCAGGTTGAGGGTGAAGTTCAGGGTGAGGGTGAACAGGCCGATGCGCACCGGGGTGGCGGTGTCGCCCCTGGCGAAGAAGCCGGGGGCCAGCACCTTGATCAGCACGAAGGCGGGCAGGCCGATGGCGAAGGCGCGCAGGGATTGTGCCGACAGCATGGCGTCGCGCTCGGTGAAGGCGCCGTGCTGGAACAGGGTGGCGATGATGGGGTGGGCCAGCACGATCATGCCCAGCGCGGCGGGCAGGGTGAGGACCATGGCGTAGTCGATCGCGCGGTTCTGTGCGCTGTGCGCGCCGTCATGGTCCTGGGCCGCGACGTGGCGGCTGAGGACCGGCAGCAGGGTGGTGCCGGCCGCCGCCCCCAGCACGCCCAGCGGCAACTGGTTGATGCGGTCGGCGAAATAGATGAACGAGACGCTGCCGGCCGGGAGGAACGAGGCGATCATGGTATCGACCAGCAGATTGATCTGGCTGATGCCGCTGCCCAGGCAGCCGATGGCCATGCGCCGGAGCAGGAGGTGGATGCGCGCCGTGAGGCGGGGGGGCAGCAGCATGAGGCGGAAGCCGGCGCGGTGGACCGCCAGCAGCAGCAGGCCGAGCTGGACGACGCCCGACAGGGTGACGCCCCAGGCGGCGGCGCGCCCGACATCGCCGGTGAGCGAGGGCAGCAGGAGGATGGCCGCGATGCCCACGACGTTGAACGAGACATAGGCCGCCGCCGCGACGCCGAAGCGGTGCAGGCCGTTGAGCACGCCCGACACCAGGGCCGCCGCGCAGATCAGCACCAGGTATGGGAAGGTGATGCGGCTGAGCGTGACCGCGATATGGTAGCGCTCGCCATCCATGGGGAAGCCGGCGGCGATGACGCGGACGACCTGCGGCATGAAGAGTTCGCCCAGCACCGCGATGAGCAGCAGCCAGGTCAGCAGCACGCTGAGGGTCTCGCTGGCGAAGCGGCGGGCCTTTTCGGTGCCGTCGGTGGTGAGCATGGCGGAGAAGATCGGCACGAAGGCCGTGTTCAGCGCGCCTTCGCCGAAAAGCTGGCGGAACATGTTCGGCAGGCGGAAGGCGATCTGGTAGGCATCCTGGACCGGGCCGGCCCCCAGGAAGGCCGCCAGCAACTGGTCACGCACCAGGCCCAGCACGCGGCTGAGCATCGTCCAGCCGCCGACGGTGAGAAAACCCTTGAGCAAACGGGACCTCCTGCCTTGGCCGCGCGCAGGATGGGCGGGCGCCTCCCGCGCGCATACTGCACGACCAAGCGGTTTCGGCCCAGCGTGATTCGTGTGACGGGAAGGGGGTTAGTGATCGAGAATCGCGCGTTCGATGGCCAGGCGCATGCGCCGCGAGTCGGGCGAGGTGAGGCTGACGAACCAGTTGGCCAGCGTGCCGTCGCGGCCGATCAGGTATTTGTAGAAATTCCAGCGCGGGCGGGCCAGCACGCCGCCTTCCTGCCCCAGCCAGCGGAACAGGGGAATCGTCTCCGGGCCACGGACATGGCTGCGCGTGGTCATGGGAAAGGTCACGCTGTAATTGCGGGCGCAGAAGGTGGCGATCTGTTCGGGGGAGCCGGGCTCCTGATTGCCGAAATCGTTGGACGGCACGCCGATGACCGTCAGGCCGCTGCCGCGATAGAACGACCACAGGGCCTGCAACCCCTCGAACTGGGGCGTGAAGCCGCATTGCGAGGCCGTATTCACGATCAGCACCGGTTTGCCGCGCAGGGCGCCGAGGTCGATCGTGCCGCCTTCCAGGGCCGGGAGGGTAAAGTCGTACGCGGTCGTCATGGAGCCGATTCGATCTGTTGTCGCCTGTAAGGGAATGGAAGCCTAGAGCAGTTTCCGTTGCCGCACGAGTGGGCAGGGGCGGCGGCATCCGCCACTCTGGACAGCATATCGCGCAGGGCACAATGTCGTTACGGTGCAAGTCATTGCGGTTTTGAATTGGTAGGGTGGAATGGCGGTCCTGCATGGAATTCTGGGGCTGGCCTGCCTGATCGCGCTGGCGGTGGCGTGTTCGGCGGATCGGCGGGGCATCCGTCCCCGGATCGTCCTCGCCGCCGTGGCGATGCAGGTGGCGCTGGGCGGGCTGATCCTGTTCGTGCCGCCGGGGCGGGCGGCGCTGCATGTGATTTCGGGCGCCGTCGATACCGTGCTGGGCTATGGCGCGCAGGGCAGCGCCTTTCTGTTCGGCCCGCTGGTCGGGCCGCGCATGGATACGCTGTTTCCCGGCGGCGGGTTTATCTTCGCGCTGCGGATATTGCCGCAGATCGCCTATATCTCGGCGCTGATCGCGATCCTGTATTATTACCGCATCATGCAGCGGTTGGCGCGGCTGCTGGGTGGGGTGCTGCGGCGGGTGCTGGGTACGTCGATGATCGAATCCTTCTCCGCCGTCACGACGATCTTTCTCGGCCAGAGCGAGATGCCGGTGGCGCTGCGGCCCTATGTGCCGCTGCTGACGCGCGAGGAACTGTTCGCCGTCATGTGCAGCGGGACGGCCTCGGTCGCGGGCTCGGTGCTGGTGGGGTATGCGGGGCTGGGCGTGCCCATGGATTACCTGCTGGCGGCGTCGGTGATGGCGATTCCGGGTGGGCTGCTGTTCGCCAAGATATTGATGCCGTCGCGCACGCCGACGCGGGTTTCGGGCCTCGATCTGGAGTTCGGCCATGAGCATCCGGTCAATGTCTTCGAGGCCATCGCCATCGGCACCGCCAGCGGTGTCGGCGTGGCGGTGGCGGTGGGGGGGATGCTGATTGCCTTTATCGGGCTGATCGCGCTGGCCAATGGGCTGATCCATGGGCTGGGCGGCTGGTTCGGCGTGGGCAATCTGTCGCTGGAGACGATTTTCGGCGTGATCTTTGCCCCTCTGGCGTGGCTGATCGGGGTGCCGTGGCAGGAGAGCGGGGTGGTGGGCGCGATCATGGGGCAGAAGCTCGTGTTCAATGAATTCGTGGCCTATGTCGCGCTGGGGCCGCATTTTCATGATGCGACGCTGGATCCGCGCGCGCTGGCGATTGCCTCGTTCGCGCTGTGCGGGTTTGCCAACCTGTCGTCGGTGGGCATCCTGATTGCCGGGTTCGGCAGCGTTGCCCCCGAGCGGCGGGGGGAGGTGGCCAGCATGGGGGTGCGGGCGGTGTTTGCCGGGTCGCTGTCGAATTTCGCCAGCGCCACGATTGCCGGCATGTTCGTCGGTTGAGGATCGTGATGTGCTTCGCGGCGGGAGACTGCCAGGTGTCTGGCTGCAGCACGCGATGGTGTGGGGGGTGAAAGTGGAAACGCAGGGCGCTGAAAGAATGAGAGCGGCATTGTGCGTTGTTGTGGCGCTTATCTATCTTCTCTTGGCGCTTGCTGCCCTGATGTTCGACCTGGGACGCATCAGCCTGGAGTCGTTTCATTCTCTATTGTCGTGGTCTCCGATCCTCGCTCTTCTGGCGGCGGCTGTTTCTCATCGTTACGGTTATGCGATGCGGATGAAGCGTGGAGCCGCTTCATGGATAAAATGTACGGTATTGATATCTCTTTTTATTGTTTTTGTTGGCATAATGATGAAGATTTTTGATCGAAATTTGGTATTTTCCGTATTTATTGCAATTGTCGGCTGTGGCGGGTTTGTCATATTTGTGCGGCGGGCGCTGCCTCACGTTCGGCAGTGCTGAGGTGGCAGGCGGAGAGGCTGGATAATTCTTGCTGATCTGAGCCCTGTTCGTTACGGATCGCCATTCTTTAAAGTTGTTACTTGATGATAATTTTCAGGGGTGATTCCTGTGTTCGTTCGCAGTGCCTTCAGCCCTGAAAATGGCGATGATTCCGTGTGTCGGGCGTGCGGTCATGCCGGGCATGCGCCGGTCAGAGCCGAGCGGATACATATCTGGTGCGGGTCCGTGCCGGGTATGATGCTGGCGTGCGGCGTCGCCGCCTTTGCATCAACTGCTTCCGCATCGGCAACCGGCATTTCCGACTGCGCTTGCCGCCCGGCATGACGGGCGGCGTGGTCGCGTTGAAGCTTCGGTGGTTCAAACGCACCGTTCCGGCGCGTCGTCGAACGCGGCAGACATGGCTGCTCCCGCTGGACAGATGACGGGCATCGCAGGCAGTAGCCGGTCCCTGTCCTCGCCATCCTCTCGCCCGGTCATGGCCGTCATGGAACTCATGTCCGTTGGAGACGGAGAGGAAGTCTCCGATTCGGGGGGAGGTGACGGCGACGGCGAAGGCATTACTGTTGTAGGCACTCACCCATCATTCGGGTCCGGCGGCGGCGGTGGCTATTCGCCGCCCGCAAGGGGGCCGTCTGATATGCCGCCTTCATCTGGTGGGGGGGGCGATACACATCACCGTTCATGGCCACGCCGTCACGGTCATCAATGGTGTGGCCTATCTGACGAGTGCTTCCGGAAAGGGGATTGCGACTTATCAGTCGTCATCGGGCGCGTATGTTCCGATCAAGCTGTCGGATATCGACCGGGACTTCGCGGATGACACTCAGAACCTGCTTGGCCATTCGGCGGGCGAGAGCGATCATCATGTCGCCTACCAGCAATTTTCCGAAGGGCAGTCGCCCGATCAGGTACGGAGTGCTGTGGCGCATTCTTCTGGGGCGCAGGCGGCCCTTCAAGACCTGTATCACGACGTTCTGGGGCGGGATATCGACGCGGGCGGCCTGACGACTTACGAGACGGTCAAGAATTATACGTCTGATCAGCTTCAGGCGGCGGCGAATGGCTTTCAGGAGACATTTTCGTCGGCTGGAAATGGTCTTGATAGTCTGATGCCCAAGACACAGGATCAGTGGCTCGGCCTTGCTGCGACGGTGGCTGTGATGGGGACCCCACCAGGTGAGGCCGTTGCCGCCGCAGACCTCCTTGCCGTGGGCGGGGAGGAATTACTGGCGACGGCTTTGGATGTGGAAACTCATTCGGTTGTTGAATCGCTTGCGGCGACAACAACAGGCAACGCTGTCTCTGTGGCTTCGCAAAACGCGTTAGAAGAACTTTCTCAATTCACTCCACGTCAGGCTGGGTCTAATTTAGATATAGGTGGTGGTATTACGGTAACCCAAGTTCCGGGCGATCTTAACAAGGCAGGGGCCCTTGTTTTTGATTCCAAGGGAGGAAATTTTAATTCTGTGGTAGAATATTTCAAAAATCTTACTGGATGCACTGGAAATTTTAGACAGAAACTCTTAAATTATCAAAATATACCAAACTGTGAAAGTATATATAAGGTATATATGAATGAAGGTTATTTTGAATTAAAGGATATTACCAATTCTCTTGGTGTCCGTCCAAGAACATCTTGAATCATTGGAATCGTTTGTGATTCTCTATCAGC
>NZ_JBDNXE010000152.1:0-8407 GCF_047721585.1 Gluconacetobacter sp. | reverse complement strand
CCCCACCGCCACGCCGCCTTGCCCGACCCCTTCCCCCGCTGGGCCGCACAGGCAGCGGAACCCGCCTGAACCCCAGGCCCGACCGCTCCGCGCCGGAGACCGGCAAAGCCGCGCGACCTGCCGGCCGGTCAGGTCCGGCAGACATGCGCAACAATGCCCGGACCGGCCGTCATACGGCCTCCGGCGCCTCGCGCACCGGCCGCCTGACCAGTTCCCCGCCGCAATTCGGGCACCGCTGATCCAGCATCTCCGCCGCGCAGCCAACGCAAAAGGTGCATTCGAACGAACAGATCACCGCCTCACGCGACGAAGGCGGCAATCCCCTGCCGCAACAGCCGCAATCCGGGCGCATCTCAAGCATGGGCCACGTCCTGAAGGGTAAAGCCTTCATCCACCCACCCCGCCACGCCGCCGGTCATGATCTTCACCGGCCGTCCCAGCCGGGCCAGACGCAACGCGCCACGCGCGGCGCCATTACAGTGCGGCCCGGCACAATAGGTCACGAAGATCGTCTCCCCGGACCACGCCGCCATACGCGCGGCGGTGATCTTTCCATGCGGTATATTCAGCGCCCCGGCGATATGCCCCCGCGCGAAGAGATCGGGCGCGCGCACATCGAGCAACACAAAATCGGCCTGCCCGGCCATCGCCGCATGCACATCCCAACAATCGGTTTCAAACCCGAACAACGCGGAGAAATGCGCCACGGCCTCGGCGGACGGCGCGGGCGGAATGGTGGTGACGGATGACGCCATCGAACGGCTCCCAGCTTCTTCTCCCGCCAGTGTCCGTCCTGCGCCCCGCGCTTGCAATTAGCACAAACGCCAATCATCATGCAGATCATGCCAGACACAACCGGCCCGCTGGTCGCCGCCCTGCTCTATGACGGCCTGTGTACGTTCGAATTCGGCATCGTCTCCGAAATTTTCGGCCTGCCGCGCCCCGAAATGGGGCCGGGCTGGTACCGTTTCGCCAGTTGCGCCATCGAAGCCGGCCCCCTCCGCGCCCATGGCGGCTTCACCATCCTCCCCGATCACGGCCCGGACCTTCTGGATCAGGCGGACCTGATCGTCATCCCCGGCTGGAAAGACACCGAAGCCCCGGTTCCGCCCGCTCTGGTCGACCAATTGCGCCGCGCCCACGCACGCGGGGCAAGACTGGCCTCGATCTGTTCCGGTGCTTTCGTGCTGGCCGCCACCGGCCTGCTCGACGGCGCCCCGGTCACGACCCACTGGCGCCATGCGGCGGCCCTGCAACGCCGCTTCCCCGCCATCCGCGTCGACAGCACGTCCCTGTACCGCGAGACCGACCGCCTCTTCACCTCCGCCGGCAGCGCCGCCGGCATCGACCTGCTGATCGCCATCGTCCGTCAGGATTTCGGCCCGGCGGCCGCCAATTCGGTGGCCCGCCGCATCGTCATGCCCGCCCATCGTGCCGGCGGCCAGGCGCAGTTTCTCGAACGTCCCGTCAGCCCACGCGCCGACACCGACATCGCCCCCCTCATCGACCGGGTGCGGCAGACGCTCCACCAACCCTGGCCCATCGCCCGCCTGGCCAAGGAAGCCGGCATGAGCCGCCGCAGCTTCGAACGCCGCATCGTCGCCGCCACCGGCATGCCGGCCGGAGAATGGCTGGCCGCCGAACGCATCGCGGCCGCCCAGACCATCCTGCGTGAAACGACCTGCCCGATGGAAGACGTCGCGGAGGCCGTCGGTTTTGGCAGCGTCTTCGCGCTGCGCCACCATTTTCGCAACCGCGTCAAACTCAGCCCCAGAGAATACCGCCGCAACTTCGCAGGCCAGGACACATCCCCCAGAACGCCACGGGGCGGCACCCCCGCCTAATCAGCCTCCCCGATAAAGCCCGTCGCTTCCAGCTTCCGGTTATCGATCCGAAAGAACCCCATCGGATACCGCCGGGAGAGGGTCTTCCCCATCTTGATCCCCTTCAGGACATCGAACAGCAGGGGCACGTTGAACCCCACCCGCAGCCCCGCCGCCTTGCGCACCTCGGCAAAGGTCGGCGAGTCCGGGTCGGCGATATTATAGACCTCGATCCCTTTCTCCCCGGCCTTCAGCCCGCGCTCCATCAGATGCACCATCGCCCTGGCCGCATAGGTCGACGAGATGAAGTGCGAGTTCCTGTAAAGAGAAAACATCTTCCGCATCCGGCTCCAGTTCAGGGATTCGACGAGGAAGGCATGGCTCTGGGCCACGGCGATGCGGTACAGGTCGATATGCATGTCCTTCTGATAGGAGGCCAGGATATCCTCCCCCAGAATCTTGCTCCGCGCATATTCCTGCATGAAATATTCAAAGAAATATTGTTTCGCGATCGGCTTGCCCAGATCGATGCGCGGCGTCTCCTCCGTCACCAGCCGCGTGGTCGGCGACCCGTAGACGACCATGGAACTGGCCTGCCCGAAATAAGACACCCCCTGCCGCACACAGGCTTTCGCCAGCCGGTCGAGATTCGTGACATTGACGATCTCCATCGTCGCCACATCCGACAGGCTGGCCGCCAGATGGATCACCGCACGGGCTCCGCGAACCAGATCGTCGAACGCCTCGTCGGGCAGGTCCGGCCGGGCAAAATCGCACTGCACCCACTCCACGCGCACATCATCGGGAATCGTGCTGCGGAACTGCCCCCGGATGCGGTATCCGCGCCGGGCAAGCTGGCCGATCACGGCATGCCCCAGATTACCGGTCGCCCCCGTCACCACCACCAGCGGGCGCGTCTCGTCGTCCATATGCAGGGCAGAGAGGGTCCCCAGCCTGGTTTTCATGACCTCCTCCCGCACCCTGTCGGCCAGCCGGATCGCCAGCGCCATGATCATCAGGGTCGGGTTGGCATGGCCGCTGGTCGGAAACACCGACGCCCCGACCACATGCAACCCTTTCACCCCATGCACCTGCAACGCGGGATCGACCACGCTGGTCGCCGGATCGGTGCCCATGCGGGTGGTGCCGGCCGTATGCGCCATGTCATAGACGACAAGCGACGAGAGATCCTCCGTGTCGAATCCGGGCGCGAAGCGCAGGCCCCCGATCCCGCTCCGTTCGAAATCCTCCCGAAGAAGACGCGCGAAACCCAGCATGCTCCGGCGAAGATCGTCCGATATCTCCCAACTGACCGCCGGCAGTCTCAGGCCCAGCCGGTCGGTCTTTTCCGCCAGCGTCACCCGGTTGCCTTCCTCCGGCGGCTGTTCGGAAATGATGTTCAGCGTCACCCCGTCCAGCCGTCGTCCCCTGCCACCTCCCGCATAATCCCGCGCCACCATGTTCGCATTCAGGAATACGGCGGCATCGGCCACCGCGCGGCGGATTTTCTCGGGTATCCTGCGGTAGTTCAATAATTTCCGCCCAACCGACGACAGGACGAGCCCGCTATTGCGCAGCACCGTCAGGCCATCCCTCAACGGCGCACGGCTTTCCCGCTTCGCCAGGCGGCCCAATGCCATCAGCGGATCGTCGCTGGCGATGCTCACCCCGGCAAAGGCGGCCATATTCGGCATCCGAAAGTCCGACTGGGCCTCCGGCGACAGCGCCACCCCGCAGGAATACATATAGACCCGGTAATCCTTCTGGAGCGGATAGAACCCCAGAAGCGCCGCCGCTTTCTCCCGATAATCCGGCGAAAAATCCCCCAGCCTGACACTGGGATGATCCGTCAGATAGCGCCCCACCGGCCCATGCTCCGCCCCTGGCGACAGCAGCAGAAGCCGCGCATTCTCAATCGTTCCGGCGGCAAGTATCACCTGATTGCACCAGATCGTGCCCCGATTGCCGCCCGTCAGCGACGAAAGGACATCGACCCCGGTCACACTTCCCCCATCCACCCGGACGCGCGCCGCCGTCGCCTTCAGAAAAACCGTCACGTCCCGATGATCTTCCGCCAGAAAATCGGCGCCGAAACGCATGACATCGGTCAGGGCATGGCGCGAACGGGCGAACTGCCAGAAGAACGACCTGAAACGGCCAAGCGTCGCCAGTTCGGGCGGCTCGCGGCGCCCCATGGCCTTCCACAGCGCCGATCCCTGAAGCAGCGGCCCGAGGTCCAGATAACGCGCGGCCCGCTCCAGAAAAGGCCGCAGGTCGGCATCTCCGACCGGCCAGCCGGAATTGGCGATCCACCCCCGTTTCGCGTAATCGACCGGGTCGAACGCCGCCACTTTTCCGGCCCACGCGGCCGTCGATCCCCCGAGAACCCGGCAGCGGATACCGAATCTCTGCCGATCGGCGCTCCAGACTTTCATCTGGACATCGTTCTGCTTCCGTCGGGCCTCCTGAACCGCGTCATTCAGAAGCGATCCATTGACCTCGACCTCGTTGAGCGCCTCGATCTCCGGCGTTTCCTCCCGATCCCCGCTTTCCAGTAAGGCAATCTTCAGATTATGCCCGGCCAGTTCGCGCACCAGCGTCAGGCCGGCCGCACCACCACCGATAATGACAACGTCGAAAGGCTTGGAAAGGGCGCCAGAATCCGTCGCAGCTTCAAAATCCACATAGACTGTCATACGAACGCACTCCGGATTATTCTTGTTTTTTTACTGTTCCCATTACAAAAATCGTATGCCGCTCCGAACGAAGAGATCAAAATCAGGACCAGCGGATTTCCAGAAATAGCCAGGAACCATTCCGACCCGATCTGAAGGAAGAGCATCAAACAACAGTGAAAATCGAACAATGTCGTGAAGCACGATGCGCGGAATCCGCCCTACAGGCAGGCATGGCAGCCTCCGGCCACTGCAAGGCAAGCCGACATGGCAAAATTCTGTCTCAATACGCCACGCGACGGCCCCGGTTTCAGGCCGCCGCCATTTTTGGCGCCACTCTTTCCGACGTTATCACAATTATTTCAAAACCGCCGGGAGCGCCCGATCGGGCTCTGCTTCACGCGGCCGCCCGCAGCAACACCCGGTTCAGGCTCTCCAGCACGGTAAAGCCCTCACGCCACACCTTGAGGAAGCGGCTTCGTTCCATGCCCCCATCGGCCATCACCCCGGCCAGAGCGCCCACGCTGCGCGTACCGTCCACCAGCGGCAGAATGGTCCGTATCTGCGGCGGCACCGGTACCGGCACGGTCAGCGTACCGAAGGCGAAGGGCAGCATACCATCCGGCCGGATCTGCCGCGCCAGCTCGGCACCGGGCATTTCCCGCATCACCGGCACCGCGTCGGCATCGCAGCAATCGGGCGCCGCCACCCGCGCCCCCTTGCGCACCACATAGGCGACATGGGTCGCCATGTTCCCCGTCAGCGCCTCGGCCACACAGGCCCGCTCCCGCCAGCCCAGTTCCGCCACCCGCGCCCGCAGGCGCGGATTGGGCAGGAACAGTGCTGGGTCATAGCGCGCCGGCTCCATCAGGCACGCGGGCTCCAGCCCCGCCCCGTCGAGCAGGTCCAGAAAGCCCCCGATCGTATAGGCCCGGTCACGCGGATTCAGCAGCAGGTCATACAGCCCCGCATCCCCGCCGGTCAGATGATCGCCGAAATTGCCGTTCTGGCGCAGCCAGGCCGTCGCCGGCAGGGCCGCCATCACCCGCTTGGCGGTCCCCAGCCGCTCCGCCGGCTGCTGGCCATGCGGCGCCAGGATCTCCAGCGCCTCCTGCACCATATAGACACCGGTCCGCCCATAGGGGGCATAGACCATCAGCCCCATCCCCCCACCGGGCGCCAGCAGGCCCACCAGCCCGCCCAGCACGGCCGCCGGGTCGGGCAGATGATGCAGCACCCCGCAGCAATCGATATAGTCGAACACCCCCAGATCCAACGCACCCGGCGCATTCAGCGACCCCTGGACGAAACGGATATTCCCCAACCCCCGCGCCTCGGCCCGCGCCTGGGCAATCCCCAGCGCATGGGTGGAGCGATCGACGCACACCACCTCGCCCGCCCGGCCCGCGCGCGCCAGATGCGTGGCGAGCATGATCGCGCCATCCCCGGTGCCGCACCCGGCCACCAGCGCCCGCAACGGCACCGCCTGCGGCCGCCGGGCACCGAACACCCAGTAATCGATCTCCCGCAGATGGCTGGGGCTGCCGATCAGCAGCCGCTTCGCCTCGTCACGCGGATCGCGCTGGGGATAGGGATAAGCCTCGTACTGGGCCGCCAGATCGGCATCGCGCGCATCGGCGCCGGAGAGGGTGGTCATAACGCTTCCCGCAATCAGATCGTAAGGGCAGTTCCGACCCGCGCAGCCATCAGGCGCGCGAGAACAGCACGTCGTCCGTCAATCGCGATTTCGGCAGTTTCGCGTTGAAATCGGTCTCGGCATGATAGCCCAGCGACACGATCACCGCCGGCGCCAGCCCCTTCGCCGACAAGCCGAACGCCGCATCCAGCGCCTCGGCATCGAATCCTTCCATCGGCGTCGCATCCACCCCCAGCGCACCGGCGGCCAGCAGCAGGAAGCCCAGCGCGATATAGGCTTGCTTCTGCGTCCAGACCGGCAGGTCGCCCGCCTCTTCATGCAGCGTCACATAGCCGCCGCGCGTCTTGCGCTGGCCCTCGCGCGCCTCCTCGCCGGCAAAGCGGCCATCCGCCTGCTCCTGGTCCAGCACCGCCTGTAAATAGTCGGCCGGCAGGCTCGTGCGCGCGCACAGCACCACCACATGCGAGGCATTGAGGATCTTCGGCGCGTTGTAAGCAAACGCCCCCGCCGCCCCTCTGGCCACGCGCGCCTTGCCCGCCTCGTCGTCAGCCAGAATGAAATGCCAGGGCTGCGCATTGACCGAAGACGGGCTGAAGCGCAGCGCCGCCTTCAGTTGCGCCACGATGTCGTCAGGCAGACGGCGGCCCGTATCGTAAGCCTTGGCCGTGTACCGGTGCTGCAAACTCTCGCTCAGATCCATGATGTCGCCCTCCCGCGCGCGCTCTTCGAGCGGGGAAGGTGGGCCGGCACGGGCAACGGGGTCAAGACCCGGCCACGCGGCCCGGCCCAGCGCATCAGGCCGGGCCGGTCGCTTCCGGCACGATCTGGAACAGGTCTTCCACCGTCGCCTCCAGGCAATCCGCCAGCAGCAGGGCCAGCGCCACCGAGGGCGTAAAGATACCATTCTCGACGGTATTGATGGTCTTGCGCGACACCCCCACCCGCTCGGCAAGCTCCGCCTGCGTCCACCCGCGCGCCGCCCGGTATGCTTTCAGTTCCGTCCGCACCTTCATTGCAGTGCAGCGGCCCGGCGATCCAGCACCTGATACGCACAGGCCGGAACCGCCAGTGCCATCGCCAGCCCGACCGGACACGCCACCAGCGCCAGAGAAGGCGCATACAGCAGGATGCCGCCCAGCGCGCACAGCACGAAAATGGCGGTGCCATACCCGATACGCAGCGTCCGCGCCCGCAGGAACACCACCCATTCGTCGTCGGGATTAAACACCATGCTGTCCGAAGGCACCATCACGCGGCTGATCTCGACCAGCACGAACAGTCCGAAAAACAGCAGCGGCACAATCAGCCCTCCAGGATGCGGCTGCGAATCATGCTGGTATTTGTAAAGCGAAACGACAAGAACGACCAGAGACACGAGCAGAAAGGCCATCCGCGCGGAAAAGGAAATCGGCTGCGCCGTCCGGTTCCTCAACCGCTCCCGCCTGTCACGCATATCCGCCCGCCACCGCCCCCTGCCGAAGGTCACGTAATACAGGCCGATCCCCGCGCACCACAGCCCGAACAGGATCATGGTTTCCACAAAATACCCGTGCGCGGCTTCAAAGTCCCGGAATCCGAACAGATACCCAAAAGGATGATACCGGGTCACAAAAAAATCCGCCGCCACGAACAGCGTCCACGTCATGCGGCGCCATTTCGACAGAATGCCCCTGATTCGTCCGCTCTCCATCACACCCCTCCCTTCGGCACGATGTCACCTATAGGTTACATACCCACCCGCCTGTCAAGCCCCGGAAAGACCCGGACGCCACCGGCCGGGCTCTGGCACCCGCCTACGGCACGGCCTCGATCTGGAACCAGGTCGTCGTATCCGCCGTCAGCGTAAAAGCCGAGACCGAGGCATAGGAAATAGTAATCGCATCGCCCGGCGACACCGACAGCACGCCGGAGGCGCCATTCGCCCCGTCATCGCTGTATCCGGCGGGCACCGAGATCCGGAACGACCCCATCACCCCGACCCCGTTCCGATGCACCAGAAACTGGTCCGCCCCAATCCCCGACTGCCCGATCGAGAGCGAAACCCGCACCTTGCTCACCCCGGCCGGAATCGTGAACTGCCCCGGCGCCGCCGCCGACCAGAAAGACGACGTATCGAGAACCTTGCTGTTCCAGACGTTCATCTGCACCAGATTACCGCCGGTCGCCGCCATCGGCACGGACGCCGAAATGGTCACCATCGCCCCCACCCACGGCGCGCCCGTCGTGCCGCAGGAAAACCCTCCCCCCCCGGG
>NZ_JBDNXE010000151.1:0-8736 GCF_047721585.1 Gluconacetobacter sp. | reverse complement strand
ACCTATCGGCGCCTTGCGGAACATGCGCTGGAGAAGCTGGTGCCGAGCCTGCCGGTTCTTGGCGGGGCTGGATGGACGGCCAGCCGGCCGTTGCCGGGGGGCGATCTGGGGCCGGGTGGGTTTGATTCCGCCGTGGCGCGCCTGCGTGCCCATGCCCCCTTCCTTTCGGCGGACGATGCCTGGCGGCTGGTCCGCAATTACGGCACGCTGGCGTGGGAGATCGTGGGGACGGCGCGGAACCGGGCCGATCTGGGCGAGGATTTCGGTGGCGGGCTGACGGCGCGCGAGGTCGATTATCTGGTCGCGCAGGAATGGGCCGTGACCGCCGAGGATATCCTGTG
Organism: Gluconacetobacter sp.; assembly: GCF_047721585.1. Taxonomy (NCBI): domain Bacteria; kingdom Pseudomonadati; phylum Pseudomonadota; class Alphaproteobacteria; order Acetobacterales; family Acetobacteraceae; genus Gluconacetobacter; species Gluconacetobacter sp. The sequence continues at coordinate 8,395 of NZ_JBDNXE010000151.1, read as the reverse complement.
GCGGCGCTCGCGCCAGGGCCTGCATATTGACGGCGCGGGCCAGGCGCGACTGGAACGCTATCTCGACGCCCGGCGCGAGGCCGTGCGCGACAGCCGGTCCGCCATGGCCGGCTAGGGCTGGCGGCGTGCGGGCGGGCTGTCTGCCCGGACGCCGCCGCCGGATGCGAAACGCCAAGAGCAATAACCCGAAAATCAATAAAGAGAAGAAACGGGACCATGTTCAGGAACAAGCAGTTCGTCGGCGAGCTGATCGCTGAATTCATCGCGGTCTTCATCATCATCCTGGTCGGTGATTCGGTGGCCGCGATGTATTCGCTGTATGATCCCAGCCCGTATCGCAATGCCTATTGGGGCGTGTGCATCGTCTGGGGGCTGGGCGTCACCATCGCCATCTATGTGACCGGTGCGGTCTCGGGCACCCATGCCAACCCGGCGGTGACGCTGGCGCTTGCGCTGTTTCGCGGTTTTTCGTGGCGCAAGGTGCTGCCTTATGTCGGTGTTCAGGTGTTGGGCGGCATGGCGGGGGCGGCCATCGTCTATGTGCTCTATGCGCCGGTGATCGATCATTTCAATCTGGCGCATCATCTGGACCGTCTGCATGACGGTGGGGCGGCCGGGGTGTTCTTTACCCATCCCGGCGATTTCGTGACGCCGCTTCATGCGCTGGTGGATGAGATCATCCTGACGGCGTTGCTGCTGTTCGGGATCTTCGCCGTGACGTGCGAATATAATACCCAGGCGCCGCAGGCCAATTCGGGCGCGCTGATCATCGGGTTGCTGGTGGCGGCGATCGGTGGGTGCGCGGGGTATCTGGAAGCCTGGGCCATTAATCCGGCGCGCGATTTCGGGCCGCGCCTGTTCTGTTATTTCGCGGGCTGGGGGCCGTCGGCCCTGCCGGCGCCGGGCCATTACTGGTGGGTGCCGATCGTGGGGCCGCTGGTGGGCGGCGTGATCGGCGCCGGTGCCTATGAGGGGCTGGTGCGCCCCTATATGCCGCGGCTACGCGACCGGGCGGCATCATCGGAGGTCGGCCCGCTGGCTGAGGCACCGGTGGCCGATGCCGGTCTTTCCAGCCAGCCATGACATCGAGCGCAGACTCGGGAGGAACGAACATGAGCAACAAGAACACCATCCTGGCGATTGATCAGGGCACCACCTCGACCCGTAGCATCGTCTTCGATCGCGACGCGCGGCCGCTGGCGACGGCGCGCGCCGAATTCGCGCAGCATTATCCTGGCCAGGGATGGGTGGAGCATGACGCCGAGGAGATCTGGCGCGACGTGCTGTCGACCGCGCGCGACGCGCTGGAGCAGGGCGGCGGCGTGGAGAGCGTGGCGGCGATCGGCATCACCAACCAGCGCGAGACGATCGTGGTGTGGGATCGGGCGACCGGCAAGCCGGTCCATCGCGCCATCGTCTGGCAGGATCGGCGTACCGCGCCGCTCTGTGCCCGTATGCGGCAGGAGGGCTGCGAGGATCTGGTGCGCGCGCGGACGGGGCTATTGCTGGACCCGTATTTTTCCGCCAGCAAGCTGGCCTGGATCCTGGACAATGTGCCTGGTGCCCGGCGGGATGCCGAGGCCGGGCGACTGGCCTTCGGCACGATCGACAGTTTTCTGCTCTGGCGCCTGACGGGCGGGCGGGTGCATGCGACGGACGTGACCAATGCCTCGCGCACGCTGCTGTTCGACATCCATCGCCAGTGCTGGGATGACGATCTGCTGCGGCTGTTCAATATCCCCGCCTCCCTGCTGCCCGAGGTGCGGGGCAACAGCGAGATTTATGGCGAGACCGATCCGGCGCTTCTGGGGCGTGCGATTCCGGTGGCGGGCATGGCGGGCGACCAGCAGGCGGCGCTGGTCGGGCAGGCCTGCTTTACGCCCGGCATGGCCAAGGCGACCTATGGCACGGGCTGTTTCGTGCTGCTCAATACCGGCGAGGCGCCCGTGACCTCGGCGAACCGGATGCTGACCACGATCGGCTACCGGATCGGCGGCAGGACGACCTATGCTCTGGAAGGCGCGATCTTCGTGGCTGGTGCCGCGATCAAATGGCTGCGTGACGGGCTGCACCTGATTACCCATGCCTCGCAGACCGACGACATGGCGACGCGCATTCCGCACAGCCATGGCGTGTATATGGTGCCGGGTTTCGTGGGGCTGGGGGCGCCGCATTGGGACCCGGAGGCGCGGGGCCTGATCTGCGGCCTGACGCTGGATGCCACGGCGGCGCATATCGCCCGCGCCGCGCTGGAATCGGTGGCCTATCAGACCTATGACCTGATGGAGGCGATGGCGCAGGATGGCGGCGGGCTGGTGACGACCCTGCGCGTCGATGGCGGCATGGCGGCCAATGACTGGTTCTGCCAGTTTCTGGCGGACATTCTTCAGGCCGGCGTGGAGCGGCCGACCCATCTGGAGACCACCGCCACGGGGGCGGCGTTCCTGGCCGGGCTGGCCTGCGGTGTGTGGACCGATCTGGACGACGTGGCGGCGCGCTGGTCGCGGGGCCGCGTGTTCGAGGCCAGCATGGAGGAGGCCCAGCGCCGGACCATGCTGGAGGGCTGGCGGCAGGCGCTGCGCCGGACCCTGACCCCGAAAGTGGCCTGATCGCGGGTCGGGCGGCGAACTGCCGGGCGAGCCGGGGAGATCAGGGCGTGGTTTCCTCGGTATTCGCTGGCGGTTGGACGGTGAAGGGGACGTTGCGCGTGGCGCCGCCCATGAAGTGGAAGGTGATGGTGATCTGCTGGCCGGGGTGCAGGCTGTCGTCATAGCCGGTGCAGATCAGGTGATAGCCGCCGGGCGGGAACACTAGAGTGGTTTCGGCCGGCAGCGCCAGATGCGCGAACAGGGTCGCGGTGTCGCTGGTGCTTTCCTGTTCCGTGTGATGGGCGAACAGATTGTGGCAGGCGGTCGATGAGACGCCGGCCAGCAGATGAACCGATTTTCCGCGATTCTCGATCGTGAAATACCCTGCCGCGATCCGGCGTTTGGGGCGGAGGATCTGTATCGAGGCATCGCGGATGACGATATCCTGCCCTGTCGCGGCCTGGTCGTCATCGGGCGCGAGGGGGGCGGCGCGGGCGGCCGAGAGGGCCGCCTGACTCATGAGGACCAGTAATCCGATCAGCAGCGCGTGTCGCGTCATGGGCTCCTCGGCTTCATTGCGGGAAGAGTATCAGGGTGCCGGACAGGGGCAAAGCAGGCCCGGCATGGACAGATGGGCTTGCGTCCGGTTGATTTCGTGCGCATTTCCCACCTCGGAAACCCGCTGCTCAGGACTGATACCCGCATGAGATGCCCTTTTTGTGGTCATGACGATACCCAGGTCAAGGACAGTCGCCCGCATGAGGATGGGGCGGCGATCCGTCGTCGGCGGATCTGTGCATCGTGCGGCCAGCGTTTCACGACCATCGAGCGGGTGCAGCTTCGGGACCTGCATGTCATCAAGACGGACGGGCGGCGCGTGGCGTTCGAGCGGGACAAGCTGGCGCGGTCGGTCCGTATCGCACTGCGCAAGCGCCCGGTGGATGACGAGCGGATCGAACGAATCGTCAACGGTCTGGTGCGCAAGCTGGAGGCGTCGGGGGAGACCGATATTCTGTCGGGCGATATCGGCAAGCTGGTGATGGACACGCTGCGCGAGGTCGATATCGTGGCCTATATTCGGTTTGCCAGCGTGCATTGGGATTTTCGTGAAACCAAGGATTTCGCGGCGATCCTGGAGTCGATTCCCGGCACGGCCGAGGCCCGGGCCGTCGCGGCCGGTGGGCGGCAGGACGACGCGCCGTGAGATGGGACTATGGACCTGGCGACGTAAAGAGGCGATGAAGCCGCCTTTCGCGGAATCGTGGCAGCAGGAGACAGGTGCATGAACGGATCGCAGGACGAAGACAGCACCCATGCGCGGACCCGCTCGCGGACCGCATCGCGCGTGGCGGTGGTGCAGGCCCTTTTCCAGATCGAACAGGCCGGTGACAGCCCGGAGGCGGTGATCCAGCAGTTTCTGCGCCATCGGCTGGTGGTGATGCCGGGAAGCGACCAGAGTGCCGAATATGAGGACGGGCGGGTGCCCGAGGCCGATATCCGCCTGTTCGAGCAGGTGGCGCGCTCGGCGGTGGCGCGGCGCGAACAGATCGATGCGCTGATCGTGGATGTGCTGCCGGCCTCGTGGCCGGTCGGGCGCCTTGATCCGGTGCTGCGGGCGCTGCTGCGGGCCGCCGGCGGCGAACTGGCCGTGGTCGGCGGGGTGCCGACGCGGGTGATCATCAACGAATATCTCGATATCGCCCATGGCTTCTTCTCGGGCGACGAGCCGAAGATGGTCAATGGCGTGCTCGACACGATGGCGCGCCGGCTGCGGGCGTCCGCCAATACGCAGGATGCCGCGCCCGACGAGGCGCCCCAGGAAGCGCATGGGGCCGAAGGCGCCTGATCCGGCGGGGCGCGCCATGTCGCCGCCCGCGTCGGGTGCTGGTCTGCCGTCGGAATTCAAATTCATCCGGCGGCATTTCCGTGCCCTGGCGGGCGAGGGGGCGCTGGGGCTGACCGACGATGCGGCGCTGGTGCATCCGCCCGAAGGCCGCGAACTGGTGATCGCGGTCGATACGATGGTCGAATCCGTGCATTTTCTGCCGGATGATCCGCCCGATACGGTGGGGCGCAAGCTATTGCGCTGCAATCTGTCCGATCTGGCGGCGATGGACGCGACGCCGCTGGGCTATCTGCTGTCGCTGACCCGGCCGCAATCGCGCGATGAGGGGTGGTTCGCCGCTTTCGCCGCGGGTTTGCATGATGATCAGGCGCGCTATGGCCTGACCCTGCTGGGCGGCGATACGACCGCGACGCGCGGGCCGCTGGTTCTGTCGCTGACCATTCTCGGCCATGTGCGCCCCGGCGGTGCCCTGCGGCGCAGCGGCGCGCGCGACGGGGACGATGTCTGGGTGACGGGGACGATCGGCGACGGGGCGCTCGGGCTGCGGGTGCTGCGTGGCGAACTGGCCGATGCGTCCGGTTTTCTGGCCCGGCGTTATCGCCTGCCCGAGCCCCGGCTGGGGCTGGAACTGGGGGGCATTGCCTCGGCGGCGATGGATGTGTCGGACGGGTTGGTGCAGGATCTGGGCCATCTGGCGCGGGAAAGCGGCCTGGGGGCGTGGCTCGATGCGTCGTGCGTGCCGTTGTCCGAGGCGGCGCGGCAGGCGGGAGCGGCTTGGCTGCCGACCTGTCTGACCGGCGGCGACGATTACGAATTGCTGCTGGCCGTGCCGCCGGAGCGCGAAGAGGCCCTGCGTCATGCGGCGGCGCGAAGGGGGGTGCCGGTGACGCGGATCGGGCGTTTTGCTCGCGCGCTGCGCGGCGTCGAAGTCCGGGACGGGGCAGGCGGCGTGCTGGCGCTGGACCGCACCGGCTGGAGCCACCTGTAGCCCCGGTTTTCAGCCCGTCGGGGCGGTCAGCGGACGGTCATATACGCGGTAGCGCTTGCAGGGCTCGGGGGCCAGGCGTTCGATCAGGCGGCGCATGGGCATGTTGTTCTCGACCACCCAGCCCATTTCGACCATCCGGTAGGGCAGGGACTTGCCGCGCCGCATCAGTTCGGTGATCGCCAGGGCCGGCAGGATGGCGCCCAGGGCCGTGCCCTCCATTTTGGAACTCACGCCCAGCAGGATGACGCGGGCGGAATGGAATTTGTGGCGGAGCAGGCGCGCCGCCAGCTTGACCCAGCCCAGCGGGGACGGCGCGCCGCCCAGGTCGCTGGCGATGTCGTAGAGATTCGGTACGACCAGCGCCACGGCCACCGGGTCGCCGTTCTGCTCGATCAGCACGAAATGCTCGGGCTTCAGGATCGGCTTCATCTGCGCGACCATCGCCGTCATTTCCTCCTGGGTCAGCGGTAGGGAGCCCCAGTTGTTGCGCCAGGCATCGTTGTAGAGCCCGCGCAGGATCTCGCCGTCTTCGGCCATCCTGTCCTTGCGCATGACGCGCGTGGTCACGCTGCCCAGCCGGCCTTCGCCCAGGCGCAGGCTGGAGGGGACGAGATGCTTTTCCTCCGCCTGCGGCCCGATTTCCATCTGGTAGGCGAGGAAATCCATCGCCCTGGTGAAACCGGCGGATTCGATCATCGGCGGGAGCCAGCGTGGGTGCCAGGGCATGGCGATCATCGGCGGGGCATCGTGGCCCTCGATCATCATGCCTGTTTCGCCGTTGGAGTTGAGCGTGAACGGTCCGCGGGCGGTGACCATGCCCTGCGCGCGCAGCCAGGTGCAGGCCGCGTCGAGCAGGGCCGAGACCACGGCGGCGTCGTCGATCGCGTCCAGCGCCCCGAAAAAGCCAATATTTTCGCCGAGTCTTTCGATGGCCAGATCGTCGATCTGCGCGGAAATCCGGCCTACGGGTCGGCCGCCGCGCATGGCCAGGAAATATTGCGCCCGCCCATGACTGAAGAAAGCACTCTTGCGTGGGTGCAGCAGATCCCTCTGCTCCATGTCCAGCGGCGGCACATAACCGGGCAGCCCGGCATAGAGCCGGCGCGGAAGGCGGATGAACTGTGACAACTGACGAAGCCCGGATACGGGAATGATGACAAGTTGATCCGCTTCGTTCATGACCGTTCCGTTTTTTGGCTGCGATAGGGCCGGAACCGGATGCCCGCGATGGTCGGGGCCGGCCGAGCCATGCAGTAGGCAAGGGGCTGAATGGAGTGGCCGTGAGGGCCAGCCAGTGCTGATGACATGGAAATGGTAGTCAAAGAAAGGGGCCAGATGACCAAGATCCATCAGGGGGGTGAAATCCGTTTTGATCCGGCGACCGTCCTGATTACCGGGGCCTCCAGTGGTATCGGGGCGGAACTTGCCCGCTTCTATGCGCGCTCGGGCCGGCGGCTGGTTCTGTGGGGGCGTGATCCGGCCCGGCTGGAGCAGGTGGCGCGTGATTGCCGGACCATGGGGGCGACGGTCGCGACGCGGGAACTGAACCTGGCCGATGGGGCTGCCGCGATCGTGGCCTTTCGCGAGGATGACGACGCGCATCCGGTCGATCTGCTGATTCTTGCCGCCGGCCTGGGCGACATGCGCCAGAAGGCGGCGCTGACCGAGCGGGCGGAGACGGTGCTGGAACTCGGGCTGGTGAATTTTGCGACGCCGGCCGCGCTGGCCACCGCCGGAGCCGAGCGGATGGTGCCGCGGCGCCGGGGGCATATCGTGCTGCTGGGCTCGGTCGCGGCTTTCCATGCCCTGCCGTTCGCGCCCGGCTATTCGGGATCGAAAGCCGGGCTGCTGCGTTTTGCCGAGGCGCTGCGCAATGGCCTGCTGGACCATGGCGTGGGTGTGACGCTGGTTTCGCCGGGCTTTGTCGATACGCCGATGAGCCGGCGGGTGCGCAGCACCAAGCCGTTCCTGCAAAGCGCGCCGCAGGCGGCGCGGTTGATCGCGCGGGCGGTGGAGGAGGAGCGGCCGCACCTGATCTTCCCCCGGATCTTCGCGGGTCTGCGCGTGCTGGACATCGTGCTGCCGCGTCGGATACGGGATTTTGTGCTGAGACGCCTGAAGGCCGAACAGGCACCGCGCCCGACCGTCTGACATTCGGTGCCGTTTGCGCCGGCATATTTTCCGCAGGGAGGCAGGACTGGACATGAAAGAAATCGTCGCCGTGGATATCGGCGGTACCCATGCCCGCTTCGCGATTGCCGGGGTGGAAGGGGGGCGGGTTGCTTCGCTGGGCGACGCGCTGACGTTGAAATGCGCCGAACATGCCAGCCTGCAACTGGCCTGGGAGGCTTTCGGCCGGCAGATCGGGCGCACGCTGCCGCGCGCCGCGGGCATTGCCGTTGCCTGCCCGATCCAGGGCGATATCCTGAAACTGACGAACAACCCCTGGATGATCCGCCCCGCGCAGCTTGGCGCCCAGTTGGGGGTGGACGAGCATGTGCTGGTCAATGATTTCGGGGCCGTGGGCTATGCGGTGGCGCAGGTCGATGCCACCCATCTGCGCCATCTGTGCGGGCCGGATCGCGACCTGCCGACCGAGGGCATCACCACGATCGTCGGCCCCGGCACCGGTCTGGGCTCGGCTTATGTCGTCCGCCGTGACGGGCGCTGCCTGGTGTGCGAGACCGAGGGCGGGCATGTCGATTTCGCGCCGCTGGATAGCGTGGACGACCGGATTCTCCAGCGCTTGCGGCAGCGTTACCGCCGCGTTTCGGCCGAGCGGATCGTCTCGGGGCCGGGGCTGGTGAATCTTTATGAAACGATTGCCGAGCTTGAGGGGCAGCCGGCCCGCATTCATGACGACAAGGAACTCTGGACGGCTGGGCTGGAGGGGCGGGACCCGATGGCATCGGCGGCGGTGGAGCGGTTCTGTCTGGCGCTGGGGGGCGGCGCGGGGGATCTGGCGCTGGCCCA
>NZ_JBDNXE010000150.1:0-8740 GCF_047721585.1 Gluconacetobacter sp. | reverse complement strand
GTCTCCCCTCTTCCACCCACGGCACACCCATGCTACCGCCAGACGGATGACCCGACGCCTTTCCTGGACGGCCCGCCCGGCGGCGATCGTGCTGCTGCGGTCCTATCTGCGACTGGCGATCGGCACCACACGCTGGACTTTCGACATCCACCCGGATGCCGAGCCGCTCCTGACCGGGCAGGGCGAGCATTCCGTGCTGGTGGCCTTCTGGCACGAAACGCTGGCCCTCACCCCGGCCCTGCTCCGCCGGTCCCTCACCCGCAACCCCGCCATGCGGCCGCACGTCCTGATCAGCCGCAATCGCGACGGCCGGCTGATCGCCGACATCATCGCCCCCTGGGGTGCGGGCACCATCGCCGGCTCGACCGACCGCAAGGGCAAGGACAAGGGCGGCGCGGCGGCGCTCCGCCAACTCCTGGCCCTGATCCGGAGCGGGGAGCCCGTCGTGATCACCCCCGACGGCCCGCGCGGCCCCCGCCGGCAGGTCGAACAGGGCACGATCGGCCTGGCCCGCCTGTCCGGCGCCCCGATCGTGCCGGTGGGCGGCTGGTGCGCGCACTGGCGGCTGGGCGGCTGGGACCGCATGATGCTCCCCCTGCCGTTCGGACGCGGCCGGATCGTCTGCGGCGCGCCGATCACCGTCAGCCGCGCGGATCAGGACACAGCGCGCGCCACCCTCGCCACGGCCCTCGATGCGGCCATGCACGCCGCGGCCCCCGCCCCGGCCCGCGCGGCGCAACGGCTCTGGGCCGGACTGGCCACCCTGCTGGCCCCGGCCTTGACGCTGCTGCTGCACCGCCGCCTCGCCCGTGGCAAGGAAATACGCGGCCGCCAGCGCGAGCGCATGGGCCTGACCACACAGCCCCGCCCTCCCGGCAAACTGGTCTGGCTGCACGCCGCCAGCGTGGGCGAAACCCTGTCGATCCTGTCCGTGATCGCGGAACTGCTGGCCCAGGATGCCAGCCTGCATGTGCTGGTCACCACCGCGACCGTCACCGCCGCCACCCTGCTGAAACAGCGGCTGACCGACATCGAAGGCGGCACGCGGATAATCCATCAGTTCGTGCCGCTGGATGTCCCCCGCTGGATCGGCCGCTTCCTCCGCCGCTGGCGCCCGAACGCCGCCGCCCTGACCGAAAGCGAACTCTGGCCCAACCTGATCGAGTCCTGCCACCGCCACGGCATCCCGCTGGCCCTGCTGAACGCACGCCTGTCCGACCGCGCGCGGGCCGGCTGGGGCCGCGTGCCCGGCCTGGCCGCGCGCATGCTGGGCCGCTTCGCCTGGATCGCTGCCCGTTCCGATCGCGACGCCGCCCGGTTCCGGACCCTGGGCGCCGAACGGATCGACACGCCGGGCGACCTCAAGAACGCCGCCGGCCCCCTGCCGGTCGACCCGGCGGCACTCGCCCATGTGCGCACGCTCCTCGCCCACCGCCCCGTCTGGCTGGCCGCCGCCACGCATGAAGGCGAGGAAGAGGCTATCGCCGAGGCCGCCCGGCAGATCCGCACCCGCTACCCCACATTGCTGACCGTCATCGTCCCCCGCCATCCCGAGCGCGGCCCGGCCATCGCCGAGGGCCTGGATCATGCCCCCCGCCGCGCAGCCGGGCAGGAACCCGGCCCGGACGACGCTTTCTGGATCTGCGATACGCTGGGCGAGCTGGGCCTGTTCTACCAGGCGGTGCCGATCGTCTTCATCGGCAACAGCCTGCCCGGCCCCGGCCGGCGCGGCGGCCACAACCCGCTGGAGCCAGCCCGCTTCGGCACCACGCTGGCCACCGGCCCCCTGACAGAAAACTTCCTCGACGCCTTCACCCGCCTGGGCAATGCGGTACAGATCGTGCCCGATGCCGACGACCTGGCCCAATGGGTGGAAGCAATGCTGGCCGACCCCGCCCGCCGCGCAGGGGCCGGACAACGGGCCGCAGCGGCGACCCACGCCGATTCCACCCTTCCCAACCGTCTGGCCACACGCCTGCTCGCCCTGATGGACGCACGCTGATGCGCGCCCCGCGTTTCTGGTACGCGGCGGATGGCGGCTGGCCGGCCCGGCTGCTGGCCCCCGCCGCTGCCCTCTACGCGCGGGCCACCGCCCGCCGCCTGCGCCAACCCGGCTGGCACGCCCCGATCCCGGTCCTGTGCTGCGGCAACCTCACCGCCGGCGGCGCGGGCAAGACGACACTGGTGCTGGATCTGGCAACCCGGCTGATCGCGCGCGGCCGGCGCGTCCATATCCTGACGCGCGGCTACGGCCGCCGCCGCGCCGGCCTGCTGCGGGTCGATCCCACCCGCCACGACGCCACCGATGTGGGCGACGAAGCCCTCCTGCTGGCCGCCCTCGCCCCCACCCACGTCTCGGCCGACCGCGCGACCGGCGCCCGGACCGCGCTCGCCGAGGGCGCGGATTGCCTGCTCATGGATGACGGATTCCAGAATCCCGGCCTCTTTCAGGACTTGAAACTGCTGGTCATCGACGGCGCCAGCGGCTTCGGCAACGGCCGCGTCATCCCCGCCGGCCCCCTGCGCGAACCGGTCGCGACCGGAGCCGCCCGCGCCCACGCCGCGATCCTGATCGGCGACGACCACACCGGCGCCCTCTCCCACCTGCCCGGCCACCTGCCGATCCTGCGCGCCAGCCTGGCGATGCAGGACGCAACAGCCCTGCTGGCCGGCCGCCCCGCCATCGCCTTCGCCGGCATCGGCCGCCCGGAAAAATTCTTCGACAGCCTGCGCGAACAGGGCGTCACACCGGCGGCCTGCGTCCCCTTCGCCGATCACCACCCCTACACCCCCCGCGACCTGCACCGCCTGCGGGACCTGGCCGCCACCCACGGCGCGGCGCTGCTGACCACGCCGAAAGATGCCGCGCGCCTGCCCGGAACCATGCAGGCCCAGGTCCTGAGCATCGGTGTCGGGCTGGCATGGTCCGACCCAGCCACTCCGGAACGGCTGCTGGACCAATGGCTGGCAGGCAGACCGGAAAACAGCACCTCATGAGCACGCCCCGCGACGAAACCCGCCCCATCACCCGGCTGATGCGGCTGGAAGCCCTGGCCGCGCGCACAGCCCTGGCGGTGCTGCGCCGCCTGGGTCCGGTCGGTGCCTCGAATGCCGGCGGCGCCGTCTGCCGCATCATCGGCCCGCGCCTGCCGGTCTCGCGCATCGCGGACGCCAATCTGCGCCTGGCCATGCCGGAACTGGACGCCCCCGCCCGCCGGGCGGTGATCCGCGCGGTGTGGGACAATCTGGGCCGCACGGTCGGCGAGTTCCCGCATATCGCCGCCCTGCCGGAAAACCCGGCATCGGGGCCGGGCTGGGATGTCGTCGGGGCCGAACATCTGGCGGCTCAGGTCGCGCGCGGCGGCCCGGTGATCTTCATGTCCGGCCATATCGGCAACTGGGAGATGCTGCCGCCCGGCGTGGCCCGCCACGGGCTGCCCTTCGCCTCGTTCTACCGCGCCGCCGGCAATCCGCTGGTCGACGGCATGATCCGCGCGCTACGCGAAGCGGCAATGGGCGAGACGGTGCCCATGTTCGCCAAGGGCGCGCGCGGCGCGCGCGGCGCGCTGGCCCATATCGCGCGCGGCGGCCGGCTGGGCATGCTGGTCGACCAGAAGATGAATGACGGCATCGAGGCGACGCTCTTCGGCCACCCGGCCATGACCGCCCCCGCCCTGGCCGCCATGGCCCTGCGCTATCGCTGCCCGGTCATCCCCGGCTATGTCGAGCGCCTGGGTCCGGCCCGCCTGCGCATCCATGTCGAACCCCCGCTCGCCCTGCCCGACAGCGGCGACCGGCAGGCCGACATCCTGGCCCTGACGCAGGCCGTCAACGACCGGCTGGAACGCTGGGTCCGCGCCCGCCCCGGCACCTGGCTGTGGCTGCATCGCCGCTGGCCCAAATCCTCCTACAGTTGATCCACAGGCCCTGCGTCCACCCCGAGCCCTGCTTCGATAAGGGTCAATCGCAGGCAGATTCGTCTCACAATCGCATCAATCACAGGCAATTCACGCCAGAAATGTGACAAAGAGATGAAGCCCACATTTACGCGCTGATTATATTACGATCATATGCACCATTTCGTGCCTAAAATTAGGTCTTTCTCGCAACAAATCATTGCTTTTTTGCCACATACCCGAACTTCTGCCTTTTTGAGTGGCGACTTCCACCAGATTCAATTTGGCAATGCCCGGCACCGCGCTCTAGCGTTCCCTCGTTCCGCCCATACTCCGAGGACATGACAGATGCCCGCGACGATGACCCTGAAGGCGACCACTTTCTCCACCGACAACGTCGTTTCGCTGCGCGCGAATTTCCTGCCCCGCCATCGGGAATATCTGATGCGCTGGCTCGACGCCGGAACCTGTATGGGACTGTGCGACGTCGATGTTTCCCCCCGCTCCGGCAACGGCCCGATCGAGCATGTGCTGGTCTGGGTACGTGAGAACGCCGATCCGGCCTATCTGTTGCGTCCCGAGGGCATGAACTGGGTTCTGGTCGACAATCTGCGCGACCACCGTCTGGGCACCTTCAAGACCTTCGAAGCGGCGCTGTATGCGATCCGCCCCGTCCTGGCCTGCGGCGCAACCGCGGCGGCCTGACCGCCGCCGCTTCTTCTGCCCGTCAGCTCTGTTCCCGCGCCAGACGGCCCGCCGCGGGACTGACAATCCGCCCGCCTCCCGCTGGCTGGATCTGGAAAATCGCCAGATCCCGGCGTGTCTGACCATCCGGTGTCAGCCCGAACACGCCATCCACCCCCGAAAATCCATCCGGCCGCGTCAGGGCTTCGACCGTGTAGCCGTTCGGCCTGTCCGCCGGCCGCGCGCGATCCAGCGCCCCGACCAGTGCCGAGGCGTCATAAGCCAGATCGCTCAGGGGCGTCGGCATGGTGTGATAGCGCGCCATGTAAAGCTGGACGAACCGCTGCCGCGCCGTCGGGTCGGGCGCCGCGTACCATGCGCCCTGCAACTGGCCGAGCTTGCCGGCGAATGACGCCCACAGCGCCGTCCCCAGGATTCGCACCGGCGGCATGCCGGCATTCACCGGCGCCGCCGCAGGCGCGGCCCCATCGGCCGTCGCCACCGCACCCAGCACCGGCGGCACGCCGATCACCTGGAACGATTGCAGCGCCTCGATCACCGACGCCAGTTGCAGCCCGGTATCGGCCAGCAGCAGCGCATCGAAGGGCGGCGGCCCCAGCCGCGAGGGTGCGGGCGCCGGCTGCGCTTGCTGCACCGCGCCCCCCACCGGATCGACCGCCGCGGCCGCGTCAGGCGGCAACGCGGCCTGGGCGGCAGGCTGCGCCGCCATCGCGCGCACGTCGAAATTGGAAAGGGTCTTCAGCCCCTGCGTGATGCTGGCCGGGCTGTCGGCATGATAGACGATCTGCGGCACGGCCAGGCCCCGCGCCGCGCAATTCCGCGTCAGCGCCCGGCCCATCGCCCGGCCCAGCGCCGTCTCGGGCAGGAAGGCGGCAAAATGCTGCCGCCCCTCGGCCTGCGCCGCCATCACCATCCGCTCGACCTGCTGCTCCGGCGCGATCCCCAGCGCCCAAACCCCAGGCCGCCCGACCGACACATCGCTGGTAAAGGCCAGCATGGGCACCGACGCCGTGGTGGAGACCGCGGCAGCCTGCCCGGTCTCGGCCGCCGTCAGCGGCCCGAGGATCACGCCGTCACCATTCGCAAGGGCCGCCTGAGCCGCCGCCCCGGCACCACCGGGGGCACCCGTGTCGCGGATATCCAGCGGCGGCGCCGTCGGGCTGCCCAGCGCCATGCGCGTCGCCGACAGCATCGCCTGACCCAGCCGTGCGTTCCCGCCACTCAGCGGCAGCAGCACGCCCACCGTCCGCCCCGGCACCACTGCCGCCGGAACCGGCGGGGTCACCGTCGTCGGGCCGCTCTCGGGGCCGGCGCAGGCGGCCAGACCGGCCAACGAGGCCACCAGCAGCAGTCCGGCCTTGCCAGACAGGCCATGACGGGCTGACTCTACGGGCTGTTTCTGCATCCGGGTTGCGAATGACCGATTCATCTTCCTCGTCCCTGCCTTTCCACGCGCCTCATGAAGCCGCGTCCTTCAGCCCTGCGCCATCTTCCCATAGCGGAGCCGACCTCGCCCGTCATGCCCCCGGCACGCACGAGGACACGCCTCCGGCGGAGGACCCGTTCGAAACCCACACCGAAGAGGAAGACGACACCCCTCCCACCGGCCATCCCGGCCGGGGCGTGCTGACTCTCGTCTCCACACCCATCGGCAATCTCGGCGATTTCAGCGACCGCGCCGCCGCCACCCTGGCGGAAGCCGACCTGATCCTGTGCGAGGACACCCGCACCAGCGCGCGCCTGCTCACCGCGCGCGGCATCACCACCCGCACCGAACCCCTGCACGACCATAACGAGCAGCAGCGCATTCCCGCCCTGATCGGCCAGTTGGAACGTGGCCGCCGCATCGCCATCATTTCCGACGCCGGCACGCCTCTGCTCTCCGACCCCGGCTTTCGCCTGGCCCGCGCCGCGATCGCGGCCGATATCACGCTGACGGCGGTCCCCGGCCCCAACGCCGCGATCACGGCGCTGACCCTGTCCGGCCTGCCGCCGCATCCGTTCATGTTCTCGGGTTTCCTGCCGCCGCGCACAGCGGCAAGGCGCGAAGTGCTGGCCAGACTGCGCGCCGCCGAGCAGGCCGGCCTGTCCGCCACCCTGATCTGGCACGAGGCCCCGCACCGGCTGGCCGAGATGCTGGCCGACCTCGCCGACATTTTCGGCGCCGACCGTCCCGCCGCCGTGGCGCGCGAACTGACAAAACGGTTCGAGGAAGTGCGGCGTGGCCCGGTCGCCACACTGGCCGCCTGGTACGCCGACAATCGGGCACGCGGGGAAATCACGGTCCTGCTGGGGCCGCCCGCCGAGGATGACAGCGGCGCCGACGATCTGGACGAGCGGCTGCGCGCGGCACTGGCCACCCTGTCGGTCAAGGATGCGGCGTCGCTGGTCGCCGGCGCGATCAACCTGCCGCGCCGCACGGTCTATGCCCGCGCGCTGGAACTGGCCCGCGATGCCAGCACCCAGGGCCAGCATCGCTAGCCCCCGATGCCCGGCCGATCCATCCCGCTTACTGGTCACCAATATTCGTATCGAACAGCCCATCGGGCATCGGGCCGCCGCCAAGACGGACATTGAACAGATCGACCTGCGTCGCTTGCCCCTGCGCGTCCACCACACTCCACGAGCGCAGCGACAATGGATTGTCATGGAATACCAATGTCAGGCTCCCGTCCCCCGGCGAGGCGGTCCGCACCAGCGTAACCTGCACCAGCCCGTTGGCATGCGTGAAAGCCGTAACGGTCACGTCGCCCGACAGTTGCAGGCCGGGGCGCAGCAGCAGCCCCAGCGGCGTCTTGTCCAGTGGCAGCGTCGTGGTCTGGCCCAACTGGCTGTCATTGAAGACGACCTGACCATGATTGGCCACCAGCAACAACGGGCTCGGCTTGTCATATTCGAAGCGCATCCGCCCCGGCCGGTTCAGCCACGCGGTGCCGGTGGCCCGCTTGCCATCCGGCGCCAGTTGCTGGAACTGCGCCTCCAGCGTCGTAATTCCGTCCAGATAGGTCTGGATACGCTGCACCCACCCGCGATCGGCGGTCGAGAGCGTCGCGGCCGCCGTCTGGGCATGCAGCGCGGCCACAGGCAGACAGGTCCCGGCCATCAACCCGCCCAGCAGGCAGGTCGCAAGACGGGTCGGCAGGAAAGGCAGGCGGTTCGGTCGCGTCATGGCACCCGGTCGGTCGCAGGAGGTCGCCAGCCGACACCTCGCGCAGGCACCGGTCCAGCCCGACTTCGTTGCCCGATCATTCCGGCAAGATCAAGGCGCCGGCCCGACGGAAATGTTCTTAAAAAAAGAACGAAAAAACTCTGTTTCGTTCAGAAACCGTGTACCGGAGCCACACAACGCCCCTGCACGGATCAAAAGTCTTTTTGCTTCTTTTTCTTCAGAAAAAGAAGAAGACTCACCCCGCCGACCCGATCAGAATGCCGGCGGCAAATACCAACGCCCCACCGAACACGATCTGCACCACGGCAGAGCCGAACGGCGTATCCTGATACCGCCACCGCACCCACGAAATCAGCAGCAACTCGACCACGACCACCCCCATCGCCACGCTCATGGCAACCGGGAACCGGTCGATCAGGAACGGCACCGTATGGCCGATCCCGCCGGCGGTCGTCATCAGCCCGCAGATCAATCCGCGCAGTACCGGCGCCCCGCGCCCCGACAGTTTACCGTCATCCGACAAGGCTTCGGCAAACCCCATGGAAATCCCGGCCCCCACCGACACCGCGATCCCGACCAGAAAAGCCTCCCACGGCCGATGCGACGCGAAGGCAGCGGCAAAGACCGGCGCAAGCGTGGAGACCGAACCATCCATCAACCCGACCAGACCGGGCTGGATCACCTGCAACACGAAGCGCCGCCGCGCGTCTTCGTCCTCGTCTTCACGCTTGCCGGCCGGCAGGCGCTTCAGTTCGATCACCCCCGCCGCCTGCTCGTGCCGATCCTCGGCCACCGCCAGATCGCCCAGCAGTTTGCGCGTGGCGGCATCATTCGTGCGCAATGCCGCCTGACGGTAAAACCGCGCCGCGTCCGTCTCCATCTGGCACGCATGCCGGCGCACGGCCTCGATTCCCAGGCTTGTCTTATGATTTTTTTGTCGCGTTGAGCGATAAAGGACCGTTCAGCCGGG
>NZ_JBDNXE010000149.1:0-8782 GCF_047721585.1 Gluconacetobacter sp. | reverse complement strand
CGGGGGGACAGCGGCAGGATCGCCCCGATCCATGCCATGCTGCTGGTGACGGCGCTGCTGCTGTGCCTGCCGTGCCTGGTGATTCTGGACCAGGCGGGCACGCTGCTGCGGCTGATGCACCAGCCCGAGTCCTTTGTCGGCCCGGTGTCGTCCTTTACCCATATCCTGATGTGGGGCGTGCCGCCCGCGCTGATCGGGACCGGGGTGGTGGAGGTGGTGCTGCCGGCGCTGGATGCGCAGGGGCTGCTGCTGCGGGTGATGCCGGTGGTGGCGGTGGTGAACGGCGTGCTGAACGCGGCGCTGATCCACGGGCTGTTCGGCCTGCCGGCGCTGGGGTTGCAGGGATCGGCCCTGGCGACCGCGCTGACCATGTGGGGGAGCGCACTGGTGCTGCTGGCGATGGTGCATTCCCGGCCGCATCTGCGCCTGCTGCTGTGGCCGTTGCGGCCGTTTGCGGCCGACATGCTGGTGCTGCTGCGGCTGGGGTTGCCGATGTTCGCGGCGGCCGGAGCCGAGATCATGCTGTTCGAGGTCACGGGGTTGCAGGCGGCGACATTGGGGCCGCGCGCGCTGGCGGCGTTCCAGATCGTGTTGAGCGTGACCGCGACCACCTACATGGTGACCATGGCGCTGGGGCAGGCGGCGAATGTGCGGGCGGCCTACTGGACCGGAGCGGGGCAGCCCGAGCGGGTGCGCCGCGCGGCGCGGGTGGCGGTGGGCACCGCGATCACCGGCATGGGGGTGGTGGGGTGCCTGATCTATCTGTTGCGTGCCCGGATCGTGGCTTTCTATCTGGACCCGTCGGTGCCGGCCAATGCGGAGAGCGCGCGGATCGCCACGGCGGCGCTGCTGGTGGCGGCGATCTTTCAGATGGCCGACGGCACCCAGGCGGTGCTGGTGGGCGTGCTGCGCGGGCGGGGCGATGCCATGGTGCCGATGGTGCTGGCCATCGCCGGCTACTGGGGCGTGGGCTTTCCGCTGGCCAACTGGCTGGCCTTCCGGTGCGGGCTTGGCGTGGTGGGGCTATGGGGCGGCGTGGCGACGGCGCTGGTGGTCGTGGCGCTGATGCTGGGGGCGCGGGTTGTCTATACGCTAGGCAGGGAACGGGCGGCCGTGACGCCGCCCGAGGCCGATATCAGCGGGATTCCACGCCGATCTGCTTGATGTCATGGAAGGTCAGGTCGGGGTTCATCTCGGCCGTGCGGCGCATCATGAAGGCCGAGCCGGCGAGGAAGACGGGGTCGCCGTCCAGATCGTCGGCCATCGCCGAGCGGTTGGCCATGGCGAACAGTTCCAGCTTCGTCTTGTCGCCCACCACCCAGCGCGCGAGGTTGTAGGGGGTGGATTCGAAGCCGATGGTCACCCCGTATTCGCCGCTGAGGCGGGCCTGAAGCACGTCGAGCTGGAGCGTGCCGACCACGCCGACGATCGGCGGCGCGCCGTCCTGCGGGCGGAAAAGCTGGACCACGCCTTCCTCGGCCAGTTCGGTGAGGGCCTGGCGCAGCTTCTTGGCCTTCATCGCGTCGTCCAGACGGACGCGGCGCAGGATTTCCGGCGCGAAATGCGGGACGCCGGTGAAGCGCAGGTCCTCGCCCGCGGTGAGCGTGTCGCCGATGCGCAGCGTGCCGTGGTTGGGGATGCCCACCACGTCGCCGGCGAAGGCTTCCTCGGCCAGTTGGCGGTCGCGGGCGAAGAAGAACTGGGGCGTGTGCAGGGCGAACTGCTTGCCGGTGCGGGTGTGCTTCAGCCGCATGCCGCGCTCCAGCCGGCCCGAGCAGATCCGCGCGAAGGCCATGCGGTCGCGGTGGTTGGGGTCCATGTTGGCCTGGATCTTGAAGACCAGGGCGGTCAGGCCGGTTTCGTCCGCGCGGACGGTGCGGGTTTCGGTCGCCTGATCGCGCGGTGGGGGGCCGAAGGCCACCAGCGCGTCCAGCAGGTCGGTCACGCCGATTTCCTTCATCGCGCTGCCGAAGAAGACGGGCGTGAGGTGGCCGGCATTGAAGCTTTCGCGGTCGAAGGTCGGGAGCGCGGCCTCGGCCAGTTCCAGTTCCTCGGCCAGTTGCACCATGCGCGGGTCGGACTGCTCCAGCGGGGGCGAGACATGAAGCTGGCGCTCGCGGAGGTCGTAGGTGCCGGCGAACTGCGCGGCGCGGCCGACCGGCCAGGTGGCCGGTGCGGTGTCCAGCGCCAGGGCGGAGGAGATTTCGTCCAGCAGCGTGAACGGGTCCTGCGCCTCGCGGTCCATCTTGTTGATGAAGGTGACGATGGGGATATCGCGCAGGCGGCAGATCTCGAACAGCTTGCGGGTGCGGTCCTCGATGCCCTTGGCGGCGTCGATCACCATCACCGCCGAGTCCACGGCCGTCAGCGTGCGGTAGGTATCTTCCGAGAAATCTTCGTGGCCCGGTGTGTCGAGCAGGTTGAAGATGCAGCCGCCATATTCGAACGTCATGACCGAGGTGACGACGGAAATACCGCGATCGCGCTCGATGCCCATCCAGTCCGACCGCGTGCGGCGGCGTTCGCCCTTGGCCCGCACGTTGCCCGCCATCTGGATCGCGCCGCCAGCCCGCAGGATGCGTTCGGTCAGCGTGGTCTTGCCCGCGTCGGGGTGCGAAATGATGGCGAAGGTGCGCCGCCGGGCGATTTCGCGGGCGATGGTCGGGGCGAGGTCGGTGGAGGGCTCGGCGTTCACGGCAAAATCCATGCGGGCTGATGGTTCGGGCGGCTGGTCCCAGAAACACAGACGCCGGGCGCAGGGGATTCCCCCGCGCCCGGCGCTGCGGTCGTTGGTCTGGAAGACCGGATCAGCGCGAGTAGAACTCGATGACCAGGTTCGGTTCCATCTGCACCGGGTAGGGAACGTCCGACAGCTTCGGCGCGCGCACGAAGCGGCCCTTCATCTGGCGGTGATCGACTTCCACATATTCCGGCACGTCACGCTCGCCGCTCTGCGCCGCGTCGAGGACGATGGCGAGCTGCTTGGACTTCTCGCGGACCTCGATCACGTCGCCATCGCGCACCAGGAAGGACGGGATGTTGACCTTGCGGCCATTGACCGTGACGTGGCCGTGGCTGACGAACTGGCGGGCGGCGAACGGCGTCATCGCGAACTTCAGGCGATAGACGACCGCGTCCAGCCGGCGCTCCAGCAGGTCGATCAGGTTCTCGGAGGTGTCGCCCTTGCGGCGCACGGCCTCGTCGTAATACTTGCGGAACTGCTTCTCGCTGATGTTGCCGTAATAGCCCTTCAGCTTCTGCTTCGCCATCAGCTGGACCGAGAAGTCCGACGGCTTCTGCTTGCGGCGCTGGCCGTGCTGGCCGGGGCCGTATTCCCGCTTGTTGACCGGCGACTTCGCGCGGCCCCACAGGTTGACGCCAAGGCGGCGATTGATTTTGTACTTGCTCTCAAGGCGCTTGCTCATCGCGCGCGGTCTTTCATAGTCGATGGACGGCATCGTGGCCCGAAGGCCGGTTGCCGCCCTGTATTGCACCGGTAGGCCCTGTTCCGCATGAACAGGGCGGGCGCGAACCGCATTACCGGTGCCGGGGAGCAATCACCCGATCAGGCACCGGCCGGTCCGTCCACGTTCCCGGCAGTGGAGGCGGCCTATAGGCGGTTCGGCCCCGGCCTGTCAACCGGATGAGATGGTGGTGGTGGGCCGGGGATTGGGTTAGGATGCGGAGCGGACAAGATTTTCCGAACGGTAGAAGCGCGCGATTGCGCCCGGCGTGGACAGGCTGATCTTGGGCAGGCTGATCCGGTTGAATCGTTCCCTGTACTTCCGGCGGTTCTTTCGGGTTGCGACCGCGATGTGATGGATCATGTCCCATTTGACTCTGTCCTGAGCCCCGTCCAGTCCGCCATGGCGTTCATGCTCGAACCATGAGCGACGGAAATAGCGCAGGAGGCTTGTCGCGGTAGACGTGTCGAGCAGGATGAAGCCCGTCGCGCGTGCCAGCCTTTGCGGCAGGAACCGGGAATAATTGCCGTCCATGACCCAATGCTGGCCCGAAATGGCGGCATCGTGGAGGGTCATGAAGTCTTCATCCGCTCTTGGTACCCAATCCGTTCCGGGCAGGTGGGACAATTGATCCAGATGAATGGGCGGCAGGCCGCGTGCCCGCCCGATCGCGCTGGCCAGGGTCGATTTTCCGCTATTCGATGGGCCCATGATGCAGATTCGCGGGCCGAGCTCGGCAAGGGTCGTCATCGGGGCTCGCAGGATGAGGGCGGTCACGCGCCGCATGGCGGGAGGGATGAAAAAAAGCCGGTGTAGTACGCCGTAAAGTCCGTATAATCCACAATATCGACTGTTCCAGGTAATATTGAGGAGAAGCCATGGCCACCCCGTTTACGCAGCGCTGGCAACTATTCGTCCTGCTGGGTCTGCTGTCCGTCGCGCTGGGCATTGTTGCCTGGATCGATGCGATTTCCGTTACCCTCGCCAGTACCGTCATCATCGGCATCGTGCTGGTGATCGCGGGTGGGGCGCAGTTGTTCCATGCTTTCGCGGTGCGCGACTGGGGTGGCTTCATGCTGTCGCTGCTGGGCGGCGCGCTCTACGTCGCTGGTGGTATTTCGCTGATGTACGAGCCGGTCACGGGGTCGATTGTGCTGACGCTGTTCATTGCCGCGTGCCTGATCGTATCGGGAACCATGCGCATGCTGATCGCGGCGCGCCACCGGGAACTGAACGGCTGGTGGATCATTCTGGGCGCCGGGTTGATCAGCCTGCTGGTCGGCGTGTGCCTGTATATGACGCTGCCCTGGTCGGGGTTGTGGCTGATCGGCACCTTCATCGCGGTGGAACTGATCGCCGCCGGCGTGGGCTGGGTACAGTTCGGTCTTGCGCTACGTCAGGCGAATGCTCTGACCGGTCCCTGACGCAGGGAACCATCCAGAAGACGGATGCGGGGGGCATGGCCCCCCGTTTTCATGTCCGGGGCAGGTGCAGGCGGGTGCGCAGGTCCGCGGCCGTCAGGTCGGCCTCGAACCCGTCGGAGCCGGGCTGGAACAGACGGGCGGCCGCCAGCGGGCCGACCGCGACCGGGTCGAACCCGGCCTCGGCAATCAGGGTGCCGACCGTGCGCATGGCCGCCGGGTCGTCGCCGGCATAGGGAATGCCCAGCAATGGCGGTGGGCGGTGGGCCTCGGCGCGGATGGTCGACATATCTTCGGAATTGAAGGCGCGGACGATGTGCGCGCCGGGGAAAAAGGACTGGGTGGTGATGCCCGCGCCCTGCTCGCGCGCCGTGCTGGCGATTTCGCCATCGCGCCACGGATAGGGATTGCAGGCGTCGATCACGATTTTCCCGGTCAGCAGGTCGCGCAGGCTGGCGCCCAGGCTGGGGAGCGCGCCGTAGGGAACGGCCAGCAGCACGACATCACCGAACCGGGCGGCATCCTGCGGTGTGCCGGCCTGCGCGTTCTGGCCCAGCGCCTCGGCCGCCGCGCGGGCCGAGGCGATATCGTTGGCCGAGAGCATGACCGGATGACTGGCGCGCAGCCACAGGCCGGCCAGCGTGCTGCCGACATGACCGGCCCCGATGGTGCCGATGCGCAGCGATTGCGCCGCCAGGGCGCGGCGGGCGGGCAGCAGGGCGCATAGTCCGGCCAGGAGCGTGCGGCGGTGCATGCTGTGCGTCATGCCTGGTGCCACAGGGCCGTCAGCGGGCCGCCGGCGCCTTTTGCCGGGTCGCTGGCGGGGAAGGGGACGTGGTTCATCCGTGCGATCTCCTCGGCCGAGAGCGCGTTGCGGCGCAGGTCGAAATGCTGGTCGGGCGGGTAGGCGCCGACGACCAGAAAATCGTCATCCGAGCCGAGGTTGCGGTGGCCGGTGCCGGCGGGCAGCAGCACGACGTCACCCGCCCGGACATCGACGACCCGGCCGCCGGGGCCGCCGAGCATCAGCCGGGCCGAGCCGGACGCGACCCCCAGCACCTCGTGCGCCGTGGAATGGAAATGGTGGAAATCATAGACCCCCCAGCGCCATTGGGGTGGCCAGCCATTGGCGGTGAACAGGTCTTCGAACGCCGAAGCCGGGTCGTGGCCCGGCAGGGCCAGCACGTTGCGGTAATAGAGGACCGGCAGGTGGTCGTTGTTGGGCACCCAGTCGTTGCGCGGCAGCATAAAGGACTCGACGTCATGGTCGCGCGCGCCGGCGGCATGCACCTCCGCCCCGGCCAGCGAGAGGCCGAGACCGGCGAGGAAGGTCTGGAAAGCGCGTCGCGAGACGGTCATGTCCGGTATCCTCCAGCGGTTGGTGGAGGCGTTACTATGTCTCGTTCGTGAAACGGGCGACCAGTGAAAAGCAGTTTAAGAGGCGGTGCGCGGAGCCGCTCTGGAACCGTGCGTCGGGTCGCCGCCGGCGTGTATGTGCAGACAGGCTTGTCTCTCGGAGCCTGACCGAAAATGTGGGCTGGTGAGCGAGAGCGGCCCGTCAGGGCCGCGCCCGGCGTGTGTTTCCGAGCATCGGAGCGGAGCGGCCTTGATGGCCGTGAGCACCGAAGCGCAGGAAACGCGCGGAGGACACGCCACCAGCGCGCATTTGCGGTCAGGCTCTCAGCGCAGGGGGAGCGGGATGTGATTGACGGTGAGGATGCCGCCAGACCATTCGACATCCCAGGCCGTATCGGTGGCATCGGTATGATGCCCGACCAGATTGGCGATGATCAGGGCGGCGGCCGGCCGGGTCTGGCCGGCGGCGCGCAGGACTTCGATCAGTTCGGGCAGGTTGCGCATGCTCATATGGCCGCGGGCGGAGGCCGCGTCGGGGTTGCCGGTCAGCTCCGCCGAGCCGCTGCCTGCAAGCTGCATGTCGCCACGGCGCGCCTGTAACGTCCGGATTGTGACCGGCACGGCGACACTGTGGGCCGGGCGGCCGGCGGTCGCGGCCAGCAGGGGGCCGAGTGCCTGGGCCGGCACCGTGAAATCCGATTGGGCGTCTTGCGGCAGCAGGGATGCCAGTACGGTGTCGCCATTCATGCCCGCGCCGTGCAGGTCCAGCGAAACGGCGATGGGCTGCGTGCCGCTGCCGCCGGACAGATGCAGGTGCAGGGCGGCGAAGCGGATCTGTTTCGCGCCGGTATGGGCGACCGGTGCGGACCACGAAATGTCATATGCCCTGCCGGCCGCCAGTCCGGACAGGATCGGCTGGAGGGTCGAGAGGAAATAATCCGCCGTGCAGCCGGCATCATGATGGTTGACCAGCGCCCCCAGCAGCACGACCGACGCGGCGTCGAGGATATCGTGCATGTCGTTGGCGCTGCCGCCGGCTCCGGTGACCGTGACCGATGCGGCGTGCAGCGAAGGGGCGCCCGCGCCCGGTGAGAAATGCAGCCCGTAATTGTGGGCGGTGGCTCCGGCCGGCGAGGTGGACAGGCTGCCGGCCGTGCCGATGGCGCAGGCGGGCGGCAGCGGGGCGGCGCGTGCGGTGCCGGTCATGGCGAGAACGGTGCCGACGAGAAGCGGCAGAACGGGAATGCGCGTGATCATCGACTTGCCCCGGCAATTACGATCCTATACCGCCCTTCCTTGGCACGGGATCGTGACCGAGGCGAGGCACGCTGCGATATTCCGGCGGAGATCGCGCCGGTCCATGGTGCGGACCGCCGACTCGACTTTAAAATCCAGTGTATCCACCGCCAGCGGACTGTTTCTGATGCTCAAGCCCGATCCGTTCCTGATCAGCCTCGTCTGCACCGTGATCCTCGCCACGGTCCTGCCCTGTCGTGGCGCCGCCGTGCCGGTCTTTCAGGATCTGGCGATCGCGGTCATCGCCGTGATGTTCTTCATGCAGGGCGCGCGTCTGTCGCGCGAGGCCGTGGTGGGGGGCTTGGTGAACTGGCGGCTGCATCTGGCCATCCTGCTGTGTACCTTCGCGCTGTTTCCGCTGCTGGGGCTGGGCCTGCACGCGCTGTTTCCGAACATGCTGCATCCGTCGGTCTGGCTGGGCATCCTGTTCCTGTGCTGCCTGCCGTCCACGGTGCAGTCCTCGATCGCGTTTACCTCGATCGCGCGCGGCAATGTGCCGGCCGCCGTCTGTGCCGCGACCACGTCCAACATCCTGGGCATTTTCATCACCCCGGTCCTGACCGGGCTGGTGCTGGCGCGCCACGGCACGGCTTCGGGGCAGGGGGGCGTTGTCGCCATCATGCTGCAATTGCTGCTGCCCTTCGTGCTGGGGCAGGTGCTGCAACCGTGGCTGGGTAAATGGGCGCATCGCAACAAGCGCCTGTTGTCCATGACCGATCGCGGGTCGATCCTGATCGTGGTCTATACCGCGTTCAGCGAGGCCGTGGTGCAGGGATTGTGGCACCAGATGCCGCTCTCGCAGATCGGGCTGATCATGCTGGCGGACAGTATCCTGCTCGCCCTCGTGCTGCTGATCACCATGTCGGGCAGCCGGGTCCTGGGCTTTCCGCGGGAAGACGAGATCGCGATCGTGTTCTGCGGGTCGAAGAAGACCCTGGCATCGGGCGTGCCGATGGCGAACGTGTTGTTTCCCGCCGCGACCGTGGGGCTGGTGGTGCTGCCGCTGATGATCTTTCACCAGATCCAGCTCTTTGTCTGCGCGGTGCTGGCCCGGCGTTATGCCGATGCCTGGGAGCGCCGGCAGGAATCCGAGGCGCTCTAGAAAAGCGTTCTGACGCCTCGGAGCGTGTCCTAAAGCCGGGTTGGTGGCGGAGTGACCGCGATTGGCTGTGCGTTGGGGGTCGGGGCGGGGCACCGGGCCCGCATCAAGCCCGCTCCGCTGCCTGGAACGCACCGCCAGCCGCG
>NZ_JBDNXE010000148.1:0-8791 GCF_047721585.1 Gluconacetobacter sp. | reverse complement strand
CCGGCGGATACAGCAGCGTCAGCGCCGTGAAGAGCGGGATGCAATAGAGCATCGCGCGCCAGATCGGCGCGCGGTGCCAGAGACGGGAAGCTGCGGACATTCAGGTCGCCGTAAGGGAAAAGCGGGTCAGCGCAGGACGCGGACCCGCTGGGCCTCGGTATCGTTGGCGATTTCGGCGGTGACGCCGTCTTCGCCGGAAACGACGCGCACCATCTTCGCCCCCTGCTGGCGGGCGGAAATCAGCGAGTCGCTCATCATGTCTTCGATCGACCGTACCAGGTCGCGGGCGCTGGCGGCGGCGCCCATCTTGCTCTGGCGACGCATGACCTCGAACAGCAGCGACGCGTCGATGCCGCCCGTCTCGACCTTCAGGCCGTAGCTTTCGATCATCGCCTCGATCTCCAGCGCCGCGACGCGGGCCACGTCCAGCCCCGTCAGCGCGCGGAAGACGAAGATACGGTCCAGGCGGTTCAGCACCTCGGGCGCGAAGCCGGCCTGGCGCAGGGCCTCGACCGACTCGGCGCGCATGCGGTCGGGTTCGTCGGCCAGGCGGTCGGCGATCTCGGACAGGGCATCGGTCGCGATGTTCGAGGTCAGCACGAAGATGGCGCGGACGGTGGAAATCTGCTGGCCGGTGGAAGCCTCGGTAACGTGACCGTCGTTCCACGCGGTGAGGAATTTCTTGAAGACATCGGGGTGGGCCTTCTCGATTTCGTCGAGCAGGACGACGGCATCGGGCTTTTCCTTCAGGCCGCCGGTCAGCTTGCCGAACGTGTCGGAGCCGACATAGCCCTTGGGCGAGCCGAAAAGCTGCGTCGCGGCGTGCGGCGAACTCATCTGCGTCATGTCGAAATGCAGCAGCGGGCGGTCGAGCTGGCGGGCCATCTGCTTGGCCAGGTAGGTTTTGCCGGTGCCCGGCGGCCCGGCCAGCAGGAAGATGCCGACCGGCTTGCCGCGCACCTGCAAGGCCATGCGGCGGCGCAACTGGGCGGCGATGTCCTCGCAGACCTGGTCCTGGCCGATGACCCGCGCGCGCAGGCCGGCCGCCAGTTCCTCGGCGTCGATCACGGTTTCTTTCTGTTCGCGCGCCATCATTTCTTCCAGCGCGG
This sequence comes from Gluconacetobacter sp., assembly GCF_047721585.1. Taxonomy (NCBI): domain Bacteria; kingdom Pseudomonadati; phylum Pseudomonadota; class Alphaproteobacteria; order Acetobacterales; family Acetobacteraceae; genus Gluconacetobacter; species Gluconacetobacter sp. The sequence continues at coordinate 7,682 of NZ_JBDNXE010000148.1, read as the reverse complement.
TGCGATTGGTCAGCCTGGCCAGTACATCCATCATCCACCCCCGTCGGCGCCGTAGCCCCTTGCGCGCCAGCCGTTCGGCGCGGGTCTCGAACATCATGCCCGCCAGGACCAGCAGGCTGCTCCCGCCCATCAGCACCGGAAAGGCCGGCGCACACCATTCCATGAAATGCGTCAGGCTGGCGAGGGAAAGATGCAGCGAGGCCGCGGCCTGCAAGCTGGCGAGAATCAGAAAAATAACCATCATGACCGGCATCAGCCGGTTCAGGGCGGGCAGAAGAGCCTTCATTGGACGATCACATCCAGAACGAGCATCTGGTCCCGGTGAATGACCGGCAGCGGGGTCGGCCCCAGGACCGTGATGGCCCCCGGCGCCACGCCGGCCGGGCCGGGATCGGAAACCGGCGCGATATCGACCTCGCCGGAAATGCGGATGGGCAGCAGCACGGTGCGCGGCCTGGGAGAGAGCGGCACGGTCTGGGTGATGCCGCCCGAACTGACGCTCACGACGCCGCCGGTCCCGGCCTCGTCATAGATCGGCATCTGCACCAGCCGGTATTCGCGCTTGCGGATGCCGGCCAGGATGCGGGCCTGCTGGTCGGGCGGCAGGCCCGATTGCTGCAAGGCGCGCGGCGCGTTGTCGGGTGCGATCATGGCGAATTGCTGGGTGCTGGTCAGCGCATTGGCGCCGGCGCCATGGGCGGCATCGCTGACGATCGGGGCGGGAACGGGGGCCGGGTGCTCGCTCTGGGTGGCCATGCGGGCGCTGAAGCCGGCGACGACGATCATGCCTGCCGCCAGGCCATACCACAGGGGCCGGCCTTTGCCGGGTCCGGCCTCATCGGGCGCGGCGCGTGCTTCGGGGTCGGGCGTCTGCCTCATCCGGGCATCATGCGTGTGCCTCATGCGATTGGGCAAGCAGGCAAACGAGGACGTGATTGTAATGTAATGTAGCCCCTTGGTTCCGTCGTGGCATGCACCTTGCGGCCGCGTGCGTTATCGCCTATATCAGCGTCATTCCTTCATCTTCCGCTTTTTTGGGGGGTGGCCTTACCGGCCGCCTTTTTTGTTTTGGACGTAGACCTGCCTCACCTCACCGGCCTGGACGCCAAGGTGGCCGCCCTCGTGGCGCCCGTCCTGGCCGATATGGGATTCGAACTGGTCCGCGTGGCGATCCTGGGCCGGGAGAGCCCGACGGTGCAGATCATGGCCGACCGTGCCGACGGCAGCCTGATCGCGATCGAGGATTGCGAGCAGATCAGCCACGCGGTGGGCGCGGTGCTGGATATTGAGGACCCGCTGCCCGGCGCCTGGACGCTGGAAGTGTCCTCGGCCGGAATCGACCGTCCGCTGACGCGGGCGAAGGACTGGAACCGGTTTGCCGGGCATCTGGCCAAGGCCGAGGTGAATATCCCGATCGACGGCCGCAAGCGTTTCTCGGGCATCCTGCTGGGTGCCGAAGAGGGGCTCGGCCGGTTGCGGCTGGAAGATGGAACCGAAGTGGCGCTGCCGCTGTCGGACATGCGTCGCGCGCGGCTGGTTCTGACCGATGAACTGATCGCCGCCAGCGCCCATATGATGGGGGTCTCCGACGACGGAGCCCCGGAAGACCCTGTCCCGCCCGGCGACAAGCCGGCGCGCAAGACTCACTGAGACGTCCTGGAGGTTCTGATGGACACGTCCGTTTCCCGTCCCGAACTGCTGCTGGTGGCGGATGCCGTCGCGCGCGAGAAGGCGATCGACCGGGAGGAAGTCCTGGAGGCGATGGAGCAGGCCATTCAGAAGGCCGGGCGCGCCAAGTACGGGCATGAGAAGGACATCCGCGCGACCATCGACCGCAAGACCGGCGATGTGCGCCTGTCGCGCTGGACCGAGGCCGTGGAGGTCGTGGAGAACGAGGAAACGCAGATTCCGCTCCACATCGCCCGCAAGTTCAAGCCCGAGATCCAGTTGGGCGAGCATCTGGTCGACCCGCTGCCGCCGATCGATTTCGGCCGCATCGCGGCGCAGACGGCCAAGCAGGTGATCGTGCAGCGCGTGCGCGAATATGAGCGCAAGCGCCAGTTCGAGGAATTCAAGGACCGCGTGGGCGAGATCGTGAACGGCACGGTCAAGCGCACGGAATACGGGAACCTGATGGTCGAGATCGGCAGTTCGGAGGCGCTGCTGCGCCGTGACGAGCTGATCCCGCGTGAGAGCTTCCGCAATTCCGACCGCGTGCGGGCCTATATCTATGACGTGCGCGACGAGCCGCGCGGGCCGCAGATCTTCCTGTCGCGCACGCATCCGGCGTTCCTGGCCAAGCTGTTCGCGCAGGAAGTGCCCGAGATCTATGACGGCATCATCGAGATCAAGGCCGTGGCCCGCGATCCGGGGTCGCGCGCCAAGATGGCGGTGATTTCGCGCGATGCCTCGATCGATCCGGTCGGCGCCTGCGTGGGTATGCGCGGGTCGCGCGTGCAGGCCGTGGTGCAGGAGCTTCAGGGCGAGAAGATCGACATTATTCCGTGGAGCCCGCAGGCGGCGACCTTCGTGGTCAACGCCCTGGCGCCGGCGGAAGTCAGCAAGGTGGTGATGGACGAGGAGGCCGGGCGCGTCGAAGTGGTGGTGCCGGACGAGCAGCTCAGCCTGGCGATCGGCCGGCGGGGGCAGAATGTCCGTCTGGCCAGCCAGTTGACGCGCTGGGATATCGACATCCTGACCGAGGCCGAGGAATCGGAGCGCCGGCAGGAAGAGTTCCGTCGTCGCAGCAACCTGTTCGTCGAGGCGCTGGACGTGGACGACGTGATCGCCGGCCTGCTGGTGACCGAAGGCTTCCATTCGATCGAGGAACTGGCGTATGCCGAGCCCGACGAACTGGCGGAGATCGAAGGGTTCGACGAGGATGTGGCCGGCGAGCTGGTCCGCCGCGCGGAGGGCTTCCTGGCCCGTCGCGAGGAGGAACTGGACGAGAAGCGCCGTGGACTCGGCGTGACCGACGAGATTGCGGTTCTGGGCGTGTTTTCCAACCAGATGCTGGTGACGCTGGGTGAAAAGGGTGTGAAGACCCTGGACGATCTGGCGGATCTGGCCGGCGATGAGCTGGTCGAATTCCTCGGCGGCGACGTGATCGACGAGGAAGCGGCGAACGAGATCATCATGGCGGCGCGTGCTCACTGGTTCGAGGACGAGCAGCCGGCCGACGCGCAGGAGGCGCCGGGGGCCTGAGCGCCACGGCGTGTCGGGGCAGGCGGGACAGGATATGACGGCGGACGCCGATCTGGAGCCGGAAGACGACGAGCGGGGGCCTTTGCGCCGCTGTATCGTCACGCGGGAGCGTGCGGCGCCTGAGACGATGATCCGTTTCGTGGTCTCGCCCGACCGGATTGTGACACCCGATCTTTCCGCGCGTCTGCCCGGACGGGGAATCTGGTTGAGCGCGCGCCGGGATGTGCTAGAAACGGCCCGGACGCGCGGGGCATTCTCACGCGCCGCCCGGGGTCAGGTCGTCGTTCCGCCCGACCTGGACAAGGTCCTGGAAGCCGGCCTCGTACGCCGGATGCTGGAGACGGTGGGACTCGCACGACGGGCCGGTCAGGTGACATACGGTTTCGTCAAGGTGCGGGAATGGATAGAGGGCGGTCGCGCCGGTCTGATCATACAGGCCGAGGATGGCAGCCCTGATGAGAGGACGAGGTTATTGTCCGGCGCACGGGATCTGCCGATAGCGGTTGTTCCTACGGCGGCGGGTCTGGGGGCGGCATTCGGCCGTGACCATGTCGTGCATGCGGCGATGTCGCGTGGCGAACTGGCACGGCGCGTGCGCATCGATAGTGAACGTTTTGCGGGGCTGTCCGGCAGGGCGGTTCCGGGTTCGTCGGACCAATCCGGCGAACTTGGGTGAACAGGCGGGTACATGAGCGAAGGCAACGATCAGGATCAGGGTAAGGGACGCTTGTCCTTGCGGCCGGCGGGCCGGAAGGAGGTCGGACGGACGGTTGATGCCGGTTCCGTGCGGCAGAGTTTCAGCCATGGTCGTTCGAAGGTGGTGCAGGTCGAGGTGCGCAAGAAGCGCGGCCCCGGTCCGGCCCCCGCAGGCAGCGGCTCCGGTTCGTCCGGTGGCGGCCGGGCCGGTGCGCGCGGTGGCAGTGGCGGTCGCGCGCTGACCGCCGCCGAACTGGCTACCCGCCAGCGCGTCCTCGACGAGCAGCGGGCCGAGGCCGTCCGCCGCGAGCAGGAGCGCCGCGAGCAGGAAAAGATCATGATCCTGTCCGCCGCCGAGGAAGCGCGGCGGCGCGAGGAAGATGCCCGGCGCGCAGCCGAGGAAGAATCCCGCGAACAGGAAGAAGCGGCCCGTGCCCAGGCGGAGCAGGCCGCGCGTCAGGTGCAGGAGCAGCCTGAAGCCGTAGAGACCGGTGCGGTGGTCTCGGCCGTGCCGCGGCCCGGCGAGGTTACGCTGGCGCCGCCGATGGAGCGCCTGCGCCCGCTGGCCGAACGCGCCATCATGCCGGCCCGTCCGGTCACGCCCACCCGTCCCGCGCCGGCGGCGGCGACGCCGGCCCAGCCCCAGGGCGAGACCCTGCGCCTGCGCACCGGTCGCGGTCCCGACACGGAAGAGGAACGCCGTGCGCCGCGTCGCCCCGGTGTCGTGCCCAGCCGCAAGCCGAACGGCGCACCCGCGAAGAAGGGTGGCGACAACCGCCGGTCCGGCCGCATCGACGTTCAGGCGGCGATCGAGGGTGACGACGACAAGACGCGCTCGCTGGCTTCGGTCCGGCGCCAGCGCGAGCGTGAGCGCCGGCAGGCCGAACTGGAGCGTCTGCGCTCCGACCAGGTCCGCGTGGTGCGTGACGTTGTGCTGCCCGAGACGATCACGGTGCAGGAACTGGCGAACCGTATGGCGGCCCGTCAGGGTGAAGTCATCAAGGCCCTGATGAAGATGGGCGTGATGGCGACCGTGACGCAGTCGCTGGATGCCGACACGGCCGAGCTGGTGATTCAGGAATTCGGCCATCGTGTGCGCCGCGTGGCGGACAGCGATGTCGAGATCGGCATCGAAGGCATCGACGATACGCCGGAAGACCTGCTGCCGCGTCCGCCCGTCGTGACGGTCATGGGGCATGTCGACCACGGCAAGACCTCGCTGCTGGATGCGCTGCGCACCACTGACGTGGCCGCGGCCGAAGCCGGCGGGATCACGCAGCATATCGGCGCCTATCAGGTGACGCTGCCTTCGGGTGCGAAGATCACCTTCATCGACACGCCGGGCCATGAGGCGTTTACCGCCATGCGTGCCCGTGGTGCCTCGGTGACCGACGTGGTGGTGCTGGTGGTCGCGGCGGATGACGGCGTGATGCCGCAGACGATCGAGGCCATCCGCCACGCCAAGGCGGCGAATGCGCCGATCGTGGTGGCGATCAACAAGTGCGACAAGCCGGGTGCCAACCCCGAGCGCGTGCGTCAGGAACTGCTGTCGCACGAGATCGTGGTCGAATCCATGGGCGGCGACACCCAGGATGTCGAGGTCTCGGCGCTGAAGCGCACCGGGCTGGACAAGCTGGAAGAAGCCATCCTGCTTCAGGCGGAAATCCTGGACCTGCGCGCCAACCCGGACCGGGTGGCCGAGGGCTCGGTGATCGAAAGCCGGCTGGATCGCGGTCGTGGCCCGGTGGCGACGATCCTGGTGCAGAAGGGCACGCTGCGGCGTGGCGACATCGTGGTGGCCGGCGCCGAATGGGGCCGTGTCCGTGCGATGCTCGACGACCGCAATCGCCAGATCCAGGAGGCGCTGCCTTCGACCCCGGTCGAGATCCTGGGCATCGCCGGCGTGCCGGGTGCCGGCGAGCCGTTCGTGGTGGTGGAGAACGAGAACCGCGCCCGCGAGATCTCGGAATTCCGTCAGCGCGTGATCAGGGACCGCATGGCCGCTGGCCAGACGGCCGCGCGCGGCACGCTGGACCAGATGCTGGCGCGCATCCAGGCCGGTGCCCAGAAGGAAGTCGCCGTGCTGATCAAGGCCGATGTCCAGGGTTCGGCCGAGGCGTTGCAGACCACGGTGCTCAAGCTTGAGCATGAAGAGGTCAAGGTGCGGGTGCTGACGGCCGGCGTGGGCCAGATCACCGAAAGCGACGTGCAGTTGGCCAAGGCTTCGGATGCGGTGATCATCGCGTTCAACGTCCGTGCCACGACGCAGGCGCGGGAACTGGCGCAGCGCGAAGGGGTCGATATCCGCTACTACTCGATCATCTATCAGGTCGCGGATGACGTGGAGCAGTTGGTCAAGGGCAAGGTTGCGCCCAAGCACCGCGAGAAGTTCCTGGGGTATGCCGAGATCCGCAAGGTGTTCGACATCACCAAGGTGGGCAAGGTTGCCGGTTGCTACGTCACCGAAGGCGTGGTCAAGCGTGGGTGCGGTGTGCGCCTGCTGCGCGACAACGTGGTGGTGCACGAGGGCGATCTCAGCCAGCTCAAGCGCTTCAAGGACGATGTCAAGGAAGTGGCGCGCGGTTATGAGTGCGGTCTGTCCTTCGCGGGCTACAACGATCTGCGCGAAGGCGACATGGTCGAGTGCTACGAGATGGAACTGGTTCCCGCATGAGCCGCAACCCATCCCGTGGGAAGGTGAATACGGCGGGGCCGGCGGGGAAACTCGCCGGTCTTGCCGCTTCCGGACCCAGCCAGCGCCAGTTGCGCGTGGGCGAGGAAGTGCGCCGGGTGCTGGCCGACCTGTTCGCCCGCACCGAATTCCGCGATCCGGAGCTGGTCGATGCGCGCATCACCGTGACGGAAGTGCGTCTGTCGCCCGATCTGAAACATGCCACCGCCTTCGTGGCGCGGCTGGGGCGTAGCGATGTGGATGCGTTGATGCCGGCGCTGCGGCGTGTGGCGCCATTCCTGCGGTCGCGCATGTCGGGCAATCTGCGGCTGCGGGTGGTGCCGGAAATCCATTTCCAGCCGGATACGGCGCTGGATTATGCGATGGAAGTCAGCGCGTTGCTGAACAAGCCGGAAGTGGCGCGGGATCTGGACTGAGAGAAAGTCTCTCTTCTTTTTCTGAAGAAAAAGAAGCAAAAAGACTTTTGATCGGTTCAGGGACATCGTGTGTCTCGGCACAAAATTCCCCGACGAATCAAAGTTTTTTGGTTCTTTTTTTCAAAAAAGAACGAAGACTATCGCCTTCCTGTGATCAGAACGCCCGGTTCGCGCCGGATCGTGCGTGCCGCGTCATGCAAGGCGGCGCCCCCGGCGGCGATGTCACGCCGTGCCGCGTCCAGGTTGGTTTTCAATGCATCATCCGGTGTGCGCAGGTCGGAGCGGACCTGACGGGCGGCCGCCAGGGCGGCGTGCGTGTCGCGAGTGACGGCCTGGATTTCCGTGCCGCGATCGTGACTCTGCCGGTGGGCCGTCGCGCGCGCCTGTGCGAGCGCGGCGCGGGTGGTGTGCCAGTCGGTTTCGATCTTTTGTCGGGCTGCTTGTGCCGTGGCGGAAGCCGTTCGGATGGAAGACGCGGTTGCCGTCACGCTGGCCTGGACGGGTGGCAGGGCGGCGTCGAGGTTTTGCCTGATCTTTTGGCCTTCCTGCACGGTCTGTCGCCATTCCGCTGCCATTTTATGGATCGGCAGGGTGGTCATGGTTCGGCGGAGGATGGCCAGGCGGGATTCATGGGCCGGGATTTCCGGCAGGTTCGACAGGCCGGGATGCAGGGG
>NZ_JBDNXE010000147.1:0-8794 GCF_047721585.1 Gluconacetobacter sp. | reverse complement strand
CCCATGGGGGCACCAGGGGGGCGGCGGGGCCTACCCGCGGGCGGGCGACCCGGGGGGGCCCCGGGGGTGGGTCGAGGTTGATGTCCATCGTTTCGGCATGGTCGCGGACCTGAGCCACGAAGCCGGCGGCTGGATAGACCGTGCCGGAGGTGCCGATCGTCACGAAGCGGTCGCAGCCGGCCAAGGCGGTTTCGATGCGGTCCATATGAAGCGGCACCTCACCGAACCAGACCACATCGGGGCGCAGGGTGGGACGGTGGCAGGCCGGACAGGGGGTGTCGGGCAGGCAGTCGCCCAGCCATTCGGGGGTGGCGCCGCAGGACGTGCAGCGGACCCGCCGCAATTCACCGTGCATATGCAGCACGTTGCGGCTGCCCGCGCGTTCGTGCAAATCGTCGATATTCTGGGTGACGATCAGGAGTTCGCCGTTCCAGCGCCCGTCATGCGCGGCTCGCTCCAGTTCCGCCAGGGCCAGATGGGCGGCGTTGGGGTGGACGCCCGCCAGTTCCGCCCGGCGCCCGTTATAGAACCGGTCGACCAGCATCGGGTCCCGGCGGAAGCCTTCGGGTGTGCAGACATCCGCGATGTTATGCCGGCTCCACAGGCCGTCGGCGTCACGGAACGTCTCCAGGCCGGATTCCCGGCTGATTCCGGCACCTGTCAGGACAACGATGCGGTCCGCTGGATGATGCTGAGTCATGTTTTATCTATGCCCGATCGCCGGACATAAGAAAACCGCCGCGGGGAGGCCCCGCGGCGGCTGAAAAGAGACCTGGCTGGTCGGACGCTGTTTACTGCGCCTCGTCCACCCCGGCATGGGTCTGCGGTGCGAAGGTCCAGCCTGCGCCATAGGGCTGCGGGTGCAGAAGCAGCCAGCTGCTGCTCGGTGCGCCGAAGCCGCTTCCGCCGATCGCGGCACCGACGTCACGCAGCTTCGCCACATCGGCCGCCGTGACGTTCGCCGGCGCATGGTTGCCCCATCCGGTCCGGATGAAGTTGACCACATCCGCGATCTGCTGGGCCGACAGCGTCTTGCCGTAGCCCGGCATAGCCACCGCCGACGGCGCCCAGTTGGTCGGCGGCAGCACGCCGCCATGGACGACCACATTGACCAGCGAGGTCGGATTTTCCGTCGCGACGACGGGGTTGCCGGCCAGCGGCGGGAACATGCGGGCCACGCCGCCGCCGTCATTACGATGGCAGATGGCGCATTCGCGCAGGTAGACGTCGGCGCCCGGAGACGAGGTGGTCTTGCCCGCGTTCAGCATGTCGGCGGTCGAGGCATCATACGTGTAATTGCCCTGGGCCGGGGGAACCGGCGGCAGGCTCTTCAGGTATTTGGCCATCGCGCGCAGATCGTCGTCGGTGAAATACTGGGTGCTCCAGCCCACCACGTCGGCCATGCCACCGAAGACGGCGGAATGATCGATACGACCCGTCTTGAGGAAGTAGTACAGATCGTCCTCGGACCAGCGCCCGATGCCCACCACCGGGTCGTTGCGCAGGCTGGGCGCCACCCAGTTGTCGATCGGCGCGCCGCCGGCCAGGAAGACCGGGCCGCCGCTGGCATCCAGCGCCTTTTCCTGCATGGCGAAGCCGCGCGGGGTATGGCAGGCGCCGCAATGGCCGGGGCCGGTGACCAGATATTCACCGCGCGCCACGTCCGGATCGGTGCCGGCCGCGGGCTTGAAGTCGGCCGGAGCCGGCGCGAACAGCGTGCGCCAGATCGCCAGCGGCCAGCGCATGGACATCGGCCACGAAATCCCGTTGGCCCGGTTGGGCTGGGCCACCGGCTTCACGCCATGCATGAAATACGCATAGAGCGCGCGCATGTCGTCCTGCGTCATGCGCGAGAAGGCCGGGTAGGGCATGGCCGGATACAGCGTCGAACCGTCCTTGCGGATGCCGTGGCGGACCGCCTGGTCGAATTCCTCGAAGCTGTAGCCGCCGATACCGTCGGAGCTGGGCGTGATGTTGGTCGAATAGATCGTGCCGATCGGGCTCTTGATCTCCAGGCCACCCGCATAGGCTTGTCCGTGGAGGGCGGTGTGGCAGGCCACGCAGTCACCCAGGCGGGCGACATAGGCGCCCTTGTCGATCAGCGCCTGATCGGGCGCCTGAGCCATTGCAGCGGTGGCAAGGAGGCTGAACGCCGCCGTGCCGATCGCAACTTTAAGCCTGTTGAGCATTCTGTTCACCATGCGTCGCGTTGATGCGGAAAAAACGGAAGATCGAGCGGAAGTGTCTCATTGTGCGGGAATGCCTTCCGCGTTCTTCCGGGCATCAACCTCCCTCTGGTAGGTTTCGTTGGCGCGCTTCAGCAGGAACTGCCGGATATCCTCGATCTGCGTGGGCGACATCGAGGAATCGAAGCGATCCATGCCGTAGGCCGTCAGCGCGCCGCGACCGACGACGTTATAGAACGCGTCCTGGTGGCGGATCGCGCCGGACCAGCGCAGATCGGGCAGAACACCGCCGGCTTCGCCATTGTCGCCATGGCAGGCCGCGCAATAGGTCTGGAACTGGAAGTAGCCGTTATCCGTCCGCTTCTCGTCGAATTCGGCGGGCGGCTTGACCGGCAGATAGCCCTTGTCGTTCTGCGGGGGCAGCTTGGCCTTGCCGTCGAGCGAGAAGGCGATGACGCGGGAATGGTTGACGGTCCATCCGCTGGTGCGCGCGATGCCGCCCAGGAAGAACGGATAGATGCCGCCCCAGCCTACTTCGACGGCGACATACTGCTTGCCGTTCGCCAGATAGGTGACCGGCGGTGCGATGATGCCGCTCTGTGCCGCGAAGGTGAACAGGTCGTTGCCGTTCGTGGCGTCGTAGGCGTGGAATTCGCCGTTCGCCAGGCCCTGGAACAGAAGGTCGCCGCCGGTGGCCACGATGCCGCCGTTCCACGGTCCCTTGTGATCGACGCGGAAGGCTTCCTGCTGCTTGATCGGATCCCAGGCCACGATCCAGCCCTTCAGATCCTTGATGAAGGCGTCCTTGACGTCCTGCTTGTCGGGCAGGCCGACCTTGTTCATGTCCAGGCCGAGATTCCAGCTGTCCGGATGGGCCTTGAAGCCGCCGACCTGGTTGGAATACACGAACGGAACCTGCTGCGCCGGGATGTAGACCAGGCCGGTGCGCGGGCTGAAGGCCATCGCCGCGAAGTTATGACCGCCCAGGTCACCAGGGATGCCGTACCAGTCCTTGCCGGTGAGGGTCCACAGGGCTTCCGGATTATAGATCGGCCGGCCGGTCTTCGGGTCCAGGCCGCTGGCCCAGTTCACGTAAACATAGTTCTTGCCCGACAGGAACTCGCCGGTCTTGGCGTCGATGACGTAGAAGAAGCCGTTCTTGGGCGCATGCACGATGACGTGGCGCATTTCGCCATTGATCGGCAGGTCGAGGGTCATGATCTGCTGGACCGAGGTGTAATCCCACTGGTCCATCGGCGTTTCCTGGAAGTGCCAGACATACTCGCCGGTATCGGGCTTGATCGCCACGATGCTGCCCAGGAAGAAATTGTCGCCCTTGCCGTCGGAGCGGAACTTGTAGTTCCACGGCGAGCCGTTGCCGACGCCCAGATAGACCAGGTCGGTCACCGGGTCGTAGACGATCGAGTCCCACACGGTGCCGCCGCCGCCCTGCTTGGTCCAGGCGCCGGTGGGGCTCCAGGTCTGGTAAGCCTTGTTCATCAGCACGCTGTCGGACGCGGCGTGATCGGGCTTGTTCTCGGGATTCGGAACGGTGAAGAAGCGCCAGTCGAGCTTGCCGGTCTCGGCGTCGAAGGCCGAGACGAAGCCGCGGGCGCCGAACTCCGCGCCGCCATTGCCGATGATGACACGGCCGCGGGCGATGCGCGGCGCACCGTCAACCGTATAGGAGCGCTGATGGCCCAGTGCGGCGTCGGTGGGGATGGTGTTGACGCTCCAGACCAGCTTGCCGGTCTTGGCATCCAGCGCGATCAGGCGGCCGTCGAACGTGCCGAAATAGACCTTGCCGTTCCAGTAGGCCGCGCCACGATTGACGGTATCGCAGCAGCCCTTGTCGGCGATGTTGCCGGGCACCCGCGGATCGTACGCCCACAGCAGCTTGCCCGTGGCCGCATCGAGGGCTTTCATCTTGCTCCAGTTCGTCGTCGCGTACATGACGCCGTTGACGACGAGCGGTGTGCCTTCCTGGCCACGATTGGTGTCCAGATCGTAATACCAGGCCAGCTTCAGATTGCCGACATTGGAGCGGTTGATCTGGTCGAGCGGGCTATAGCGCTGCTCGGAATAGGTCCGGCCGTATGTCATCCAATCGCCAGGATGGTCATCGGCATGGATGATCGCCTCTCCTGTATCGTTTGCAACAGGGTCAGCCGCAATGGCGGCATAGCCGCACAGTGTGACGGCGCATATCGTTCCGGCGGCAAGCGTTCCTCGCAGAGAACGTCCTTTCCGGAAAGCAGCTCGCATCATGTCCGATGTCCTCGTGACAATAAAAAATATAGCCCGACAGCCCCGGTCCTTGACCGGAAGGAAGCAGGCCCACGGCGACCATACTGGGGCTGAAAATTCAGTCTTCTGACGATTTTGTGTGCTCCGGGAGGCATGCCCTGACACATCGGGATGTGATGGGGGGTCACGGAACCCGTGACGCAAGAGCATGTTGTCGCTCATCAGACTGATTTTATGCCTTTTTTTTACAGTCGGTCGGCGATGTATCATATATTTCCGGTCTCTGGGCACAACATTAATATGCATTAATGTAATTATATATATTCATAATCCGGATGAAATTGGGTGTCGGGTTTTTGGCGGAACCGGAATTGAGGGCGGATGAGAATCCTGTCACCGGGCCAGATCGTACTCGGCCAGACTTTCATAAACGGGCTCGTCTGGGCCGCGCAGCGATCGGAAAAGGGTCAGGCGCGGGACTTCGACGGGCGGAAGGGGCAGGGGGGACCAGCGGGCCAGCCAGGAAGCGAGCAGGTCGGGTGCCGGTGAGGTGATTGTGCCGATGGCGATGTGCGGCATGAAGCGCCTGCGTTCGATTTCCATGCCTGCCGAGCGGCGCAGAGCGGTATCGACCTTGCGGTGCAAATGGAGCAGGGGGGCGCTGCGTTCGATTCCGATCCAGAGGGTTTGCCGGCCGTCATCCCGCTGGAAGACGCCCGGCGCTTCCGGCCGCAGGATGATGCTCGGAGCGCGGATGGCCGAGAGGGCCATGTCGATCTCATCGAGCCGGTCACGGCCGGAGACTTCGCCGAGAAAGCGAAGCGTGACGTGACAGGTGGCGGGATCGACCCATCGGACACCGGCCAGGCTGCCGCGCATGGCCGCGATGGCGTCACTGAGGGGGGAACCAACACCGAGGGCGATGAAAAGTCTCACGGTCGTGCTTCCTGGCATGGGGAAGGCTTTGGTGCTTCCGCCCGTTGCCTTATAATATGGGCCGTCTGATGTCGGGTGGGCCTATCTTGCGGAAAAGTCATCCGGAAACGAGACGATTTTCCTTGAAATGTCGTCGGCTTCTCCCACATCACAGCTACAGTTGTGTCCGGAATTGCTCGGACGAAGGAAGGATGTCATGGCTTTCAGCCCGGATTTTCGAACAATGTCCCGACCCGCAGGCACCGGGGTCGGCGCTGGAGTCATCGACCAGGGGCTGCGTGCCTATATGCTCCGGGTCTATAACTGGATGGCGTCAGGACTGGTGCTGACCGGGCTTGTGGCCTACCTGGTCGCCAACACGAGTCTGCGGGGCGCGTTCTTTGCCGAAATGCTGATGCCCAACGGTGGCGTGGCCGTGCGGCCGACCGGGCTGGGCATGCTGGCGATGTTCGCGCCGCTGGGCTTTGTCCTGGTCATGTCGCTGGGGGTGAACCGGCTGTCGCGGCAGGCGGTGCAGATGCTGTTCTGGCTGTTCTGCGGCGTCATGGGCGCCAGCCTGTCCAGCATTCTCCTGACCTTCACCGGCGTTTCGGTGGTGCGCGTGTTCTTCGTCACGGCCGGCACGTTCTCGGCCATGTCGATCTGGGGGTATGTGACCCGTACCGACCTGACGCGCTTCGGCTCGTTCCTGATCATGGGCCTGTTCGGGCTGGTGATCGCGGGGGTGGTCAATCTGTTCCTGCACAGCCCGATGGTCTATATGCTCTACAGTGTCGTCGGCGTGTTCATCTTTATCGGCCTGACCGCGTTCGACACGCAGCGGATCAAGATGACGTATCAGCAGTTCGCCTATTATGACGGGCCGGACGGTGCGGCCAAGCGGGCGGTCTACGATGCCTTGTCGCTGTATCTGAACTTCATCAACCTCTTTCAATTCCTCTTGCAGTTCATGGGTGTGCGTAACAACCAGAACAATTGAGGTCACGCGAATCGTTTCCGGCTCGCGCATGACGATCAGGGCCCCGCCGAAAGGCGGGGCTTTTTTTTATCCCTCGCCGATCGACGCCGAAAAATCAGGCGGGTGGTGATATGGAGTATAAAATTTCGTCCAAAATAAGACTTATTCTTCCCAGGAAAGAGTGAGATGACGCGGATGTGATGTCAGGCATCTTATTCTATCCAATTGAAATAAAACAAATTATTGCTACCGCCTCGGCTTTTTCGAAATAATCTGAAACATTCTGTGAAGGCTTGCTTGTGGGGTCCTTCCGGTCGGATAAGGCGGTAAGAGAACTATGGACGAAAGGATAGCTGCGCAGACAGGACGCTCGAGGCACGCGGCGGCACATGAGGCCCGGTCTGGTTCGGTGGGATGGAAAATACGTATGACCATTCCGATCCTTGATCAGGATCAAGGCCAGGAAGCCGACGAAAACTCATGACGGGATCGATCCGGCGAAGGCCTCCTATTCCAAGAGGGAGGTAGACGGCGGTTGGATATCAACGGATGTAACAGACGGCGAGAGACCCACATCGGGATTCGCGGCAGACGTGAAGCATGGCCGTTGTTGCTTTGGGGGCCCGTGAACGAAGCGAGCATATGAGCAAGGGTGATGTCGAAACCAACGAGGCGTGAGATGAAGAAAAAAATCTTGCCAAGATTATCGAGTTTATTGTGTTTGTCCTCAGCGTTCCTCTTGGCGGGATGTGACTGGGCACTGTTCGATCCGAAGGGTACTGTCGGTGCCCAGGAAAAGAGCCTGATCCTGACCTCGACCTATGCGATGCTGCTTGTGGTCGTACCGGTCATCGTTCTGACGCTGCTGTTCGCATGGCAGTATCGTCACTCGAACACGAGTGCCGAATACCTGCCGAAATGGTCGCATTCGAACAAGATCGAAGTGGTGATCTGGGTCGTTCCGTCCCTGATCATTCTCTTCCTGGCAGTGCTGACCTACCAGACCTGTCATTCTCTGGACCCCTACCGTCCGCTTGAAGAAGAAGCCAACGTGAAGCCGATTCACGTCGAGGTTGTCGCGCTGGACTGGAAGTGGCTGTTCATCTACCCCGACGAGGGGATCGCGACCGTCAACCAGATGGCCTTCCCGGTGAATACGCCGGTTGACTTCCGGATCACGTCCGACGCGGTGATGAACTCGTTCTTCATTCCGCAGCTTGGCTCGCAGATCTACGCGATGGCCGGCATGCAGACCCAGTTGCACCTGGTGGCCAATACGGCCGGCAACTATCTGGGCGAGTCCGCGAATTTCAGCGGCCGGGGCTTCTCGGACATGCGCTTCCGCGCGCTGGCGATGAGCAACGACGATTACGCAGCCTGGGTCCAGAAGGTGAAGGCGGCGTCCGAGCAGCTCGACAACTCGAACTATTCCAAGCTGGCCGCGCCCAGCGAGGCGAATCCGGTCGAGTATTTCTCGCATGCCGAACCTGGCCTGTTCGACCAGATCGTGGCCAAGTACAACAATGGCATGGTCATGGATAAGAGCACGGGCAAGATGTTGCATGTGCAGTCCGCGATGTCCGACATGAATATGAAGGAATAGGACCGATGTTAGGAAAATTAAGCTGGTCGGATATTCCGATCGATGTGCCTATCCTTGTCGGCACCTTTGCCGGTGCGGCGATCGCCGGTCTGGCGGTGCTTGGGCTCATCACCTATTACGGCAAGTGGGGCTATCTCTGGAAAGAGTGGTTCACTTCGGTAGACCACAAGCGTCTGGGCGTGATGTATATCGTCCTGGCCCTGGTCGCCCTGTTCCGTGGCTTCGCGGACGCCATCATGATGCGCTCGCAGCTCGCGCTGGCTTATGCCGGCAATCCGGGCTACCTGCCGCCGCATCACTACGACCAGATCTTCTCGGCCCACGGCACCATCATGATCTTCTTCATGGCGATGGCGTTCATGACCGGGCTGATGAACGTGATCGTGCCGCTACAGATCGGCGCGCGCGACGTGGCCTTCCCCTTCCTGAACTCGCTCAGCTTCTGGATGACGACCATCAGCTTCGTGCTGATCAACGTGTCGCTGTTCATCGGTGAGTTCTCGCAGTGCGGCTGGCTGGCGTATCCGCCTCTGTCCGAGCAGCAGTTCAGCCCTGGGGTCGGTGTCGACTACTATATCTGGGCGGTTCAGCTTTCGGGTGTCGGCACCCTGCTGACCGGTGTGAACTTCTTCACCACCATCGTGAAGATGCGCGCTCCGGGCATGACCTTCATGAAGATGCCGGTGTTCACCTGGACCATCTTCTGCACCAGCGTGCTGATCATGCTCTCCTTCCCGATCCTGACCGTGGCCCTGGGCCTGCTGGGTCTGGACCGTTACCTGGGCATGCACTTCTTCACCAACGATGGTGGCGGCAACCAGATGCTCTATCTGAGCGTGATCTGGGGCTGGGGACATCCGGAAG
>NZ_JBDNXE010000146.1:0-8848 GCF_047721585.1 Gluconacetobacter sp. | reverse complement strand
GGGGGGGCGTGGGGGTCAGGGCCGTTGCCCCCCACAATCACACCTGGTGCGTCTAATGGGGTGGGTGCGATGGTGGGGTACCAGGAGGGGGGCGGGAGGAAACGTGACCGTGTCATCCCCAGCGGAGAGAGGACGTTGGTGTGCTCATACTGGGCGAGATTCTGATGCGACAGGTGCTCGACCAGCAGCCCCAGCGTGATGAAATTGATGTCGCTGTAGACGAAGCGCTCGCCGGCCGGGTGGTCGGGGCGGGTGTCCATGACGCGGCGCACCGCTTCCGCCTTGCCCTGCCAGGGCGTGGACAGGTCGAGGTCGGGCGGCAGGCCCGAATAATGGGTCAGCAGGTGGCGGATGGTGATGGACGTTTTGCCGTTGCGGGCGAAGTCCGGAAGGTAGCGGCAGACGGGATCGTCCAGCCGGAAGGCACCGGCTTCGAAGAACTGCATGACGGCCACGCTGGTCATGACCGGCTTGGTCAGCGACGCCATGTCGAAGACCGTCGCCTCGTTCATCGGTTCGGCGTGCGGTTGCAGCGCGCGGTGCCCATAGGCCCGGTGATGCACGACCATACCGCCATGGGCGACCACCACCACGGCGCCGGGGGTTTGGCCCGCCGCGATCGCGCGGTCCACCAGCCGGTCGACCGCGGCGAACCGCCGGGGGGGCGGGGTGGCGCATGCGGCGGTCAGCCCTGCCCCGCCAGCCGCCAGCATCGTTCGCAGGATCGTCCGTCGTCCGGAATGTCTCATCGTTTCGGCATGCTCCCATCCGCCAACAGGGTAACAGGCCGAGAGCCGTTGGGAACTCTGGACCGTGATTGGAGTTTCTCGTGTGATATCAATCCTTGAAAGAGGCTTCCATGGACCATTCACATTTCCCTGCATCCGGCATTGCCCGCACGGCCCTGCTGGTTGTCGCGATGCTGGGGCTGTCGGCCGGACTGTCGGCCTGCAATACGGTACGCGGCGCCGGCCAGGATGTCAGCTCGGTCGGGCATAACGTGTCGCGCGGCGCCACGGCCTCGCAGAATGCGATCACCCGCTCGACCGGGGCGTCGGAACGATAATCCTCGATTGGGCGACGGTCCGCAGGTGCCTCTTGCATTCCTGCGGGCCCTTGCCCAATAGTATTGGCGTGCCGGCTCCCGTAGCCGGATAAATTGACGTTCTCGGGGCGGGGTGAAAATCCCCACCGGCGGTAAGTGCGCCCGGTCCTGCCGGCCGCGCATAAGCCCGCGAGCGCCCATCTGGCCTTTTGGCCGGGTGGGGACAGCAGATCCGGTGTGATTCCGGAGCCGACGGTCATAGTCCGGATGAGAGAGAACGACACTCGCAAGGCGCGCCATTCGTGGCGCGTCGTCGGGTTGATGCGCCCCGGGTCCGTCCGCTGGATGGGACCATTGGTTTTGGCTATGTCTGCGGTCGATGCGCAATCCGAGCAAACGGGGCATGCCCCGATCGGTCGATCTGCGTCCGTGGCCATCCCTCCCCCCATCGCACGGGCCTTTCGGGCCGCGATCGACGAGGCCGCTCGCTTCGTCGGCGCGACCGCCCCCAATCCCCCCGTTGGCTGCGCCATTTTGGACCGCCATGGCGACATCCTGACCGTCGCCGCCCATCACCGCGCGGGCATGCCGCATGCCGAGGCGCTGGCGCTGCGGCAATGCGCCGAACAGGGGCTGATGGCGCGCGCCGCCATCGCGGTCGTGACGCTGGAACCCTGCAACCATACCGGCCGCACCGGCCCGTGCTCGGAAGCCATCCTGGCCTCGCCGATCCGCACCGTCTGGGTGGGCGTGGCCGACCCCAATCCGCGCGTTGCCGGCGGCGGGATCGACCGGCTGCGCGCCGGCGGCTGTGCCGTGCAGGTGCTGGACCAGAGCGTGGACCTGGCTGCCGCGTGCCGGGCGCTGATCGTGCCGTTCGCCCACTGGTCGCGGACCGGGCGGGCGTGGCTGACCGTGAAGCAGGCGGTGGATGCCGCCGGCTCCATGATCCCGCCCGCCGGGCGGACGACCTTTACCTCCGATTCAGCCCTGACGCTGGCGCACCTTCTGCGCCGGGCGACCGATGCGATCGTGACCGGCATCGGCACGGTACTGGCCGACCGTCCGGGGCTGGATGTGCGCCGGGTGGCCGACCATACGGACCGCGCGCCCCGGCTGCTGGTCGTGTGCGACCGCACTGGCCGGGTGCCGGCGGACTGGCGCGCGAACGCGGTCGCGCGCGGGTTCGACGTGCGGACCTGCGACGACATCGCCCGCCTGCCCGAGATGCTGGGCGCGGCCGGCGTGCTGTGGGCCATGGTCGAGGCCGGGCCGGGCCTGCTGGCGGCGCTGCGCGCGGCGGGGCTGTGGGATGACTGGCTGACCATCGGGGTCGGCCCGGATGGAACCGAACGGCTGGATGTGGCCGTTCGCACGGGGACGGACACGCCGCTGCGCCTGTTCCCGGAACTGGCGGCCGTGCTGACGGCGCCTGAAGGGGAAGCATGTTTTCCGGCATCATAGAGCATCTGGGCACCGTCACGCAGGCCCGGCGCGGCGACCGCGCGCTGCATGTCGCGATCGCCACCGGCATCGGCGACCTGTCGATGGGCGAGAGCATTGCGGTGAACGGCGTGTGTCTGACCGTCACCGCATTCGACGCCGCGGGCAATGCGTCCTTCTTCATCAGCATCGAGACGCTGGACCGGACCAGCCTGGGCCGTCTGGCCGAGGGCGGGCGGGTGAACCTGGAGCGGGCCGTCACCCCGGCCACCCGGCTGTCGGGCCATATCGTGCAGGGCCATGTGGACGGCACCGGACGCCTGCTGGCGGTGGAGCCGGCCGGCGAGGCGCGGCGGGTGGTCTTTGCCATTCCCACCGCGCTGCGCCGCTATCTGGTCGAAAAGGGGTCGATCACCCTGGACGGCATCAGCCTGACGCTGAACGAGATCGGCGAGACCGGAACGGCGGGTGCCGGGCCGGACGAATTTCCTGTGGCCCTGATGATCATCCCACACACCTGGACCCATACCAGCCTGGGCACGCTGGCCCCCGGCGACGCGGTGAATGTCGAGGTGGATGTGATTGCCAAATATGTGGAGACACTATGTCAGTACCGGTAATGGGCCAGCGCCTGCGGACCGCGATCGACGCGATCCGCGCGGGCGGCATGGTGATCCTGGTCGATGACGAGGATCGGGAAAACGAAGGCGATCTGGTGATGGCCGCCGATCTGGTCACGCCCGCCGCGATCAATTTCATGGTCACGCATGCGCGCGGCCTGGTGTGTCTGCCGCTGGAGGCCGGGCTGGTCGAGCAGCTCGGCCTGCCGATGATGACGCGGGTGAATACCTGCCCGCGCGAGACCGCCTTTACGGTTTCGATCGAGGCGCGGGAGGGCGTGGATACCGGCATTTCCGCCGCCGACCGCGCCCGGACCATCCAGGTGGCGGTGGCGCCGGGTGCCGGCCCGGCCGACCTGGTTTCGCCCGGCCATATCTTTCCGCTGCGCGCGGTGCCGGGCGGCGTGCTGGCGCGCAACGGCCACACCGAAGCCTCGATCGAACTGGCGCGACTGGCGGGCCGGGCGCCCGCCGCCGTGATCTGCGAGATCATGAACGAGGACGGGTCGATGGCGCGGATGGACGACCTGCGCCCCTATGCCGAGCGCCACAAGCTGCCGATCCTGTCGATCGCGGAACTGGTGGAGTGGCTGCGCGCCCGCGAGGCCGCCGCCGCCGCCGCCGCCGTGTCCGAACCAAGGATCGAGAAGGTCGCCCAGGCCGCGCTGCCCAGCATTTATGGCGGCGAGGAGTTGGTGATCCATGCCTTTCGCGCCGCCGACGGGACGGAGCATGTCGCCCTGGTGAAGGGCGACCCCGCGAAGCACGGCGCGGTGCCACTGGTGCGGCTGCATTCGGAATGCGTGACCGGCGATGCGCTGGGGTCGCTGCGCTGCGATTGCGGCGCCCAGCTTCAGGCCGCGCTGGCGCGCATCGGCGCGGCGGAAAGCGGCGTGCTGCTGTATCTGCGCGGGCATGAAGGGCGGGGCATCGGCCTGGCCAACAAGATCCGCGCCTATGCCTTGCAGGACCGTGGGCTGGACACGGTGGACGCCAACCACCGGCTGGGCTTCGAGACCGACGCCCGCGACTGGACGGCGGCCGGGGCGATCCTGCGCGCGCTGGGCGTGCGGACGCTGGACCTGATGACCAACAACCCGGCCAAGGTCACGGCGATGGCGCAGCATGGCTTTGCCGTGCGCGAGCGCGTGCCGCTGGACATCGCGCCCAACCCCTTCAACCGCGCCTATCTGGATGCCAAGCGCACCCGCATGGGGCACCAGCTTTTTGCCGCGATCGACGCCGCGGCCGAGTGAAAGACCGACCATGAGCACCAACAAGCCCGCGACCTCGCCCGACCTCACCTTCGCCAGGCCGCCGCGCCTGGCGCTGGTGGTGAGCCGCTTCAATGAAACCGTGACCCACGGCCTGCGCGACGGCGCCCTGGAATGGCTGGGCGAGCATGGCATCACCGTCGCCGACGAGGATCTGCTGTATGCCCCCGGCGCCTATGAACTGCCGTTGCTGGCCCAGACCCTGGCCCGCACCGGGCGGTACGAGGGGGTGATCTGCCTGGGTTGCGTGATCAAGGGCGATACCGCGCATTTCGAATTCATCAGCCTCGGTGCCGCGATCGGGCTGATGCAGGCGTCGCTGGCGACCGAGGTGCCGGTGGCCTTCGGCGTGCTGACCACCTACACCGACGAGCAGGCCGTTCTGCGCTCGCGCCATGACGAACATAACAAGGGGCGCGAGGCCGCGGCCGCCTGTGTGGAAAGTCTGGCCTTGATACGCAAAATCAAGGACTGATACGCTACTTCTGCACGCTGGCTGAGGCCGGCGCTGGGTCTGGCGGGGCCGGAACGCGGGAGCACGGAATGAAGCTGGTGACTTTGGCCGCCGGATTGTTCGGCATGGCGCTCACGCTCTGGCTGCTGTCCCGCTTCGGCGTACAGGCCATCCTGCATCTGGTCATGGTCGGCGGCTGGGGCATCCTGGCCGCGATCGTGTTTCATGCCATTCAGGTCCTGCTCTCCGCCCGGTCCTGGCAGGTCATTGCCGGGCAGAATGAACCCGAACTGAAGCTGCGGGATTATGTGGCGCTGCGCTGCGTGCGCGAGGGCGTGAACAATCTGCTGCCGGTTGCCCAGGTTGGGGGGGAAGTGATCTCGGCCCGGCTGTTGGCGCGGCGCGGGCCTGGCCTGCGCCGGGCGGCGGCGGCGACGATCTGCGACCTGACGATCGAGCTGCTGAGCCAGGTGGTCTTTACCCTGATGGGGCTGGCGCTGCTGCTGTGCCTGGTCAAGCGGTCATCCGTAACGGATGAGCTGGTGGAAAGCGCGGGTGTGGCGCTGGTGCTGGGAGCGGTGTGCCTCGGCAGCCAGTGCCTGGGCGCGGTTTCGGTCGTCGAGCGGCTGCTGGTGCGCATCGCGGCCCATCTGGGCTGGACGGGGGTGGAGAGCATCCGGGGCCTGCATAGCGAGATCATGGGGCTGTACACGGCGCCCGGCCATGCGATCCGGGCCGGTTTCTGCCAGCTTGTCGCATGGTCCCTCGGTGCGGTCGAAGTTTGTCTGATCCTGCATTTCATGGGCCATGACCGGTCGCTCGCCCACGGTTTCGTGATCGAAAGCGTGGGACAGGCGGCCAAATCGGTCGGGTTCGCCGTGCCGGGCGCCCTGGGCGTGTCGGAAGGCGGGTTCATCCTGGTCGGCAGCCTGTGCGGTCTGCCGCCGGCGGTCTCCATCGGGTTGTCGCTGATCAAGCGGCTGCGGGAGATCGCCTGGGGGCTGCCCGCACTCGCCGGCTGGCAGTGGATGGAAACGCACTGGCAAGGGCCGAGCCGCAAGCTGGACCATGGTGTCGGCCTGCCCGGCCACTGATGAGGCCCCTGGGATGTGCGCCTGACGCGGCAGGCAGGTCACAGTCTGTCTTAAAACACTGTTTTTTCTTCCCTTCGGCGGCCGTGCTACACACCGAAACGACGTCCTCCGCGTTGACAGGCAAGGCGGCATGCCGAACATGCGCCTTGCATCCGGTTATCATCATGGGCCAAACGATCCCCCATCGCGTGGCGTCGCCTTCGTTGCAGCCGCGCCTTTCGTACCTCAAGGGCTGAATTACGAATCATGCCGTCCATTCCGATCGGTCGCCTTGTGGCGTTCTGTTCCCGCCATGCCGTGCTCACACTGGTGCTGTTCGCGCTGCTCGTCGGGGGGGCGGTCGTGTGCAGCATGAAGCGGCTGGATGTCACGACCGACACCGGGACGATGTTTTCCTCCACCCTGCCGTGGAAGCAGCGGTCGGACCAACTGGCGCGCCTGTTTCCGCAGAACCAGGACCAAATGGTGGCGGTCATCGACGCCGACCTGCCGGAAGAGGCCATGGCCACGGCACGCGAACTGGCCGCGCGGCTACAGCATGACAAGAATTTCCTGTCGGTGACCATTCCGCAGGACAATCCTTATTTCGTGCGCAACGGGCTGCTGTTTCTGGACCAGAAGAACCTGTCTTCGGTGCTCGATACGACCGTGACGGCGCAACCCTTCCTGGGCGGCCTGGCGGCCGACCCGTCGGGGCGCGGGCTGTTCGACGCGCTGTCGCTGATCGCCCTGGGGGTGTCGCAGGGCCAGGCGGACCTGAAGTCTTTCCAGCCGGCGCTGACCGGCTTTGCCGACACGCTGGAACAGGCCGCCGACGGCACGCCTCAGCCCCTGTCGTGGGAGCGGCTGCTGGCCGGCAGCCTGGCCGACCTGGCGGGCAAATATGTCTTCGTCGTGACCCGGCCGCATCTGGATTATGGATCGTTCCAGCCGGGAGGCGAGGCCAGCGACGCGATGCACAAGGCGATCGCCGGGCTGGAATTCGTGCGTTCGGGCCACGCGCGGGTGCATCTGACCGGCGATGTGCAGATCAGTGACGAGGAGTTCGCCACCGTTGCCGAAGGCATGGTGGCGGGGCTTGTGGGGTCGCTGGTGCTGGTGACGCTGTGGCTGTTCCTGGCGGTGCGGAGCTGGCGGATCATCGTGCCGATCGTGGTGACGCTGGTCGCGGGGCTGGTGCTGACCACCGGGTTCGCGGCCCTGGCGGTCGGGACGCTGAACCTGATCTCGGTGGCGTTCGCCGTGCTGTTCGTGGGCATCGCGGTCGATTTCGCGATCCAGTTCTCCGTTCGCTTCCGCGCCCAGCGCCTGCCCTCGGGCCAGATTCCGCCGATCCGGACGGCGCTGGAACATACGGGTGAGGAAACGGGCCACCAGATCCTGGTGGCGGCCATGGCGACGATGGCCGGCTTCCTGGCCTTTACGCCCACCGCCTTTGTCGGTGTTGCGCAGTTGGGGCTGATCGCCGGCTTTGGCATGCTGATCGCCTTTATCTGCACCGTGACCCTGCTGCCGGCGCTGCTGCTTCTGTTCAATCCGCCGCTGGACCAGCAGGTGGCGGGCTTTGCCTTCGCCAGGCCGGCGGACCGCGCGGTGCGCCTCTATCGTACGCAGATTCTCAGCGTCTTTACCTTTCTGGCGGTGCTGGGGGCGGCGCTGATCCCGGTGCTGACCTTCGATGCCGACCCGCTGCATACCAAGGACCCGAAGTCGGAAGGGATGCGCACGCTGAAGCTGCTGATGAAGGACCCGCAATCCTCGCCCTATGGCGCGGAGGTGCTGGTGCCCGACCTGAAGCAGGCCCAGGTGCTGGCCGACCGGCTGGCCAGCCTGCCGCTGGTGGACGATGCGATGTGGCTGGGCTCGCTGGTGCCCGCCGACCAGACGCCCAAGCTGGCGATGATCCAGGATGCGGCTTCGATCCTGCTGCCGACGCTGGTGGTGCCCAATCCGCGCCCGGCGCCGGATGCCGCCGCCCTGCGGGCCTCGGCCGCCAAATCGGCGCATGATCTGGGTGCCGTGCTGGACCGGCTGGGCCCGCACGACCCGCTGCGCCGCATCCAGGCGGCGCTGGACCGGCTGTCGCACGCGCCCGACGAGCGGCTGATGGCGGCGAATACCGCGCTGGTCCGCTTTCTGCCCGGACAGTTGGACCAGTTGCGCCAGATGCTGACCGCCCACGCCGTGACCCAGGACGATGTGCCGCCGTCGATCCGGCGTGATTATCTGCTGCCCGACGGCCGGGCCATCGTTTCGATCCATCCCAAGGCGGGCATGGACAGCAACGCCGAGTTGCGCCGCTATGTGAACGAAATCACCCGCGTGGCGCCCGATGCCGGCGGGCCGGCGGTGGAAGTGGTGGAAAGCGCCGCCACCATGGTCCACGCCTTCGTCTTCGCGGCGCTGTCGGCCATCGGCATGATCGCGGTGATCCTGCTGGTGGCGCTGCGCCGGGTGCTGGACGTGGCGCTGGTGCTGGCGCCGCTGCTGCTTTCGGCCCTGATGACGGTGATCCTGATCGTCCTGGTGCCGGAGCAGCTCAATTTCGCGAACATCATCGCCCTGCCCCTGCTGCTGGGCGTGGGGGTGTCGTTCAACATCTATTTCGTCATGAACTGGCGGGCGGGGGTGCGCGCGCCGCTTTCCAGCCCGACGGCGCGGGCCGTGCTGTTCTCGGCCCTGACGACCAGCACCGCCTTCGGCTCGCTGGCCGCGTCGCACCATCCGGGCACCGCCAGCATGGGCCGGCTGCTGCTGCTGTCGCTGGCCTGCACCCTGCTGGCTACGCTGATCTTCGTGCCGGCGCTGCTGCCCAAGCGGGCGATCGACGAGCGGTAAGGCCGACTGCGCCTCTATTCCCGCAAGGGCTTGTCTTATGATTTTTTTGTCGCGTTGAGCGATAAAGGACCGTTCAGCCG
>NZ_JBDNXE010000145.1:0-8976 GCF_047721585.1 Gluconacetobacter sp. | reverse complement strand
CGTCACCGCCCCTGCCGCCCCCTCTCCGCCGGCCGAGGGAGTCACCAGCGACAGCACCAGGCAGACCGGCCCCAGCATCAGCACCCGCGCCAGTTTGACCAGCATGCCCATCTGCACCGCCACCGCCCCCAGCGGCGCGGCGGCGGCAATGACCTGCGGCACGGCATAGACGGTCAGTCCCGCCAGGGCACCATAGGCCACGCCGCTCATGCCCAGCAGGATGCCAAGCAGCGGAAGACCCAGCACGACCGCCACACCGAACAGCGCGGTAAAGGCGATCGACGCCGCGATCTCGTCATCGTCGGCCGCGATCACCGGGGCGATCGCGGCGATGGCCGAATTGCCGCAGATCGCATTGCCGCAGGCAACCAGCAGCGCCATGCGCGCCGGCACACCGCACAGCCGGCCGATCCCGAACCCCAGCACGATCGCCACAGCCACCACGCCGGCAATACCGGCCAGCAACGCCGGATCGGCCGCGCGGATCACCGTATCGCTGACCGACGCGCCCAGCAGCACGATCGCGATTTCCAGCGGGCATTTCGCGCAGAAGGCAATGCCGGCCCGCCATTTCCGGGCGGGCACCCACCGGCTGCGCAGAGCCGTCCCGCACAGGATCGCCAGCACCAGCGCCTCCAGCCAAGCCCTGCCGGTCAACACGCGCTCCGCCTCCGCCAGCCCATAGGCCAGAACCGTAACCAGCAGACTGAGCAGAATGCCCGGCGCGAGCCGTTCCCGCATGGCGCCGGCGGATATCACCATCGGGTGAAGGACTGGAATCGTCATGGCAGCTTCCTTTCGCCACCCGTGCTACTCCCGGACCAATCATTCTATCCAACGCATCGTTTCTGTGGTTCCAATCAGAAAAACCGATCAATCAGGACACACCCTCTCCATGACTCCGGCTCCATGATCCCCGCTCCATGACCCCCGCGCCATGACCCTGGAACAGCTTCGCCTCTTCATCGCCGTTGCCGAACGCGAGCACATGACGGCCGGCGCACGGGCGCTGAACGTCACCCAATCGGCCGCATCGGCGGCGATCGCGGCGCTGGAGGACCGCCACGGGGTCAGACTGTTCCACCGGGTCGGCCGGGGCATCACCCTCACCGAGGCCGGCCGGCTGTTCCTCACCGAGGCCCGCGCCGTGCTGGCCCGCGCCACCGCCGCCGAACATGTGCTGGACGATCTCGGCGCGCTCCGGCGCGGCACGCTGCGCCTTGTCGCCAGCCAGACCATCGCCGCCTACTGGCTGCCCGCCCTGCTCGCGGCGTTCCGTCGCCAATATCCCGCCCTGTCGGTCGACCTGGCAATCCGCAACACCGAACAGGCAGCGGCACAGGTCCATGACGGCGAAGCCGACATCGGGATCGTCGAGGGCGCAATCGGCGACCCGGCCCTGGCACACTGGCCGATCGGCGAGGACAGGCTGTTGCTGGTGCGGGCCGAGCCCTTCCCGGATACCCCCCTCACCGCCGCATGGATGCAACAGGCGCGCTGGATCATGCGCGAGGAAGGCTCGGGCACGCGCTCGACGCTCAACCAGCATCTGCGCCGGCTCGGCATCGACCCCGATACGCTGGATATCGCGCTGGTGCTGCCGTCCAACGAAAGCGTGCGGACCGCCGTCGAGGCCGGCGCCGGCGTTGCCGCCCTGTCCTCCCTGGTCGTCGCCCCCGGCATCCGCGCAGGTATCCTCCATGCGGCGCCCTTCTCGTTCGGCCCAAGGCCCTTCTTCGGGCTCCGCCACAAGGAGCGCTATCGCAGCCGCGCGGCGGAAGCCCTGCTGGCCTTCATCACCGCCCACACGGGCATCGCCCCCGGCCAATAGAACAAAAAAAAGCCGCCCGCGAACGGACGGCTCTTTTCCTGCCGGAAAAAGCGGCTTCCGGTCCGGGCACAAGGCCCGGACCGACAGGCTCGATGGATCAGAAATCCATGTCGCCCATGCCACCCATGCCGCCACCGGGGGCCGGCGGGGCCTTCTTTTCCGGCTTCTCGGCCACCATCGCTTCGGTGGTGATCAGCAGACCGGCAACCGACGCCGCATCCTGCAGCGCGGTACGGACAACCTTGGTCGGGTCGATGATACCGGCCGCGACCAGATCCTTGTAATCGCCGATCTGGGCGTCGAAGCCGAAATTGTAGTCGCTGACTTCCAGCACCTTGCCGGCGATCACCGCACCGTCTTCGCCCGCATTGTGGGCGATCTGGCGCAGCGGAGCCTGCAGGGCCTTGCGGATGATCTCCGCACCGACGCGCTGGTCCTCGTTGTGGAAGTGCAGATGGCTCAGCGCGGTCGACGCACGCGCCAGCGCGGTGCCACCACCCGGAACGATGCCTTCCTCGACGGCGGCGCGGGTCGCATGCAGCGCGTCGTCAACGCGGTCCTTGCGCTCCTTCACCTCGACCTCGGTCGAGCCGCCGACGCGGATGACGGCAACGCCACCAGCCAGCTTCGCCAGACGCTCCTGCAGCTTCTCGCGGTCGTAGTCCGAGGAGGTCTCCTCGATCTGCGCGCGGATCTGGGCGCAACGACCCTTGATGTCGTCGGATGCGCCGGCACCCTCGACGATCGTGGTGTTTTCCTTCTCGATCCGGACCTTCTTCGCGCGGCCCAGCATCGCCAGGGTCACGGTTTCCAGCTTGATGCCCAGATCTTCGCTGATCACCTGGCCACCGGTCAGGATCGCGATGTCTTCCAGCATCGCCTTGCGACGATCGCCGAAGCCCGGCGCCTTGACGGCGGCGATCTTCAGGCCGCCACGCAGCTTGTTGACGACCAGGGTCGCCAGCGCCTCGCCATCGACATCTTCCGCCAGGATCAGCAGCGGACGGCCCGACTGCACGACGCTCTCGAGCAGCGGCAGCATCGGCTGAAGCGACGAGAGCTTCTTCTCGTGGATCAGGATGTAGGGGTTATCCAGATCGGCGATCATCTTTTCCGCATTCGTGATGAAATACGGGGAGATGTAACCGCGATCGAACTGCATGCCCTCGACGACGTCCAGCTCGGTGTGCAGGCCCTTGGCCTCTTCCACCGTGATGACGCCCTCGCTGCCGACCTTCTGCATGGCCTGCGAGATCATCTCGCCGATCTCATGCTCGCCGTTGGCGGAGATCGTGCCGACCTGCGCCGTCTCGGCCGGGGTCGTGATCTTCTTGGTGTTCTTCTTCAGCTCTTCGACGACGGCCACGACGGCCTTGTCGATGCCGCGCTTCAGGTCCATCGGGTTCATGCCGGCGGCCACGGCCTTGGCACCCTCGCGGATGATGGCCTGCGCCAGCACGGTCGCCGTCGTCGTGCCGTCACCGGCCACGTCGTTGGTCTTCGAGGCCACTTCGCGCACCATCTGGGCGCCCATGTTCTCGAACTTGTCGGCCAGCTCGATTTCCTTGGCGACCGACACACCGTCCTTCGTGATGCGCGGCGCGCCGAAGCTCTTGTCGAGCACGACGTTCCGGCCCTTCGGGCCCAGGGTCACCTTCACCGCGTCGGCCAGAATGTCCACGCCCCGCAGCATGCGCTGACGTGCTTCACCGCCGAACTTTACGTCCTTGGCTGCCATTTCAGAATTCTCCTGTAGGAAACTCGTTCATCAGAAAGGAAAGTAGAAGGACCTCAGGCGATCACGCCCATGATGTCGCTTTCCTTCATGATCAGCAGCTCCTCGCCATTGATCTTGACCTCGGTGCCCGACCATTTGCCGAACAGCACCTTGTCGCCCGCCTTCACGTCGAGGGCGACGATCTGTCCCTGCTCGTTCCGCGCGCCGGGGCCGACGGAGATGACTTCGCCTTCCATCGGCTTTTCCTTGGCGGTGTCGGGAATGATGATGCCGCCAGCCGTCTTCTCTTCGCCGGTCAGGCGACGGACGACCACACGGTCATGCAGGGGCCGAAAATTCGTCATTATGGATCGCTCCACGTCTAAAAAAGGTAACGCCCTTGAATAAGCAACGCCACCGGGTTGGCACGCGCGCCAGAGCCGCGTCGCTTTAGCACTCTCCTTGCGAGAGTGCCACGCAAGAGGTAGGAGCCCACCCCCTCCCTGTCAACGCCTTGGCAGCACTTTCTTTCGACGACTGCCAAGTTTTTGGGAACAAAGAATTTTTCTTGAAATCCTCCTGCGGGCTCAAGCAGGCTGGCCTTGCACGCCCAACCGTCGATCCAGCGAGGTGTCCATGTCTCTGCGGCTCCAGCTCAACGACTACCGCCTGACGACCGCCGAAATCCTCTATCGCCTGCCCGATCACCCGACCCTGCTCCAGACCTATATCTGGCAGGAGCTCGACCTGGCGCCGTCCTATCCGCAACTCCGCCGGTTCCTCGATTTCTGGACCCGCTCGCTGGAAGGGCGACTGCACTCGGTCAGGGTGGCGCAGCAGGGTCCGATCTCCCCGCCGGTGCTGCGCCACGCCACGGCATGCCTCACGTTACATTGAACCGCACGACAGTGACCGCACGCCCCTGACGGCCCCCAGGAGTTCATCACCCCTGCCCGTCGCCCTCGGGCTCGGCGGAAAGCTGCGCGCCGTCCAGCGCCCGCCGGGTCCGTTCGGCCTCCTGCCGCTCGCGGTCGCGTTCGGCCAGCGTCCTGCCGTGCAGCGCGCGATTGCGCGCCGCAATGGCGGCCTGCTCCGCGCGGACCTTGCGCTTGCGCGCCTGTCGCAGGTTGACGATCTCGGTCATCCCGTCACTCTACCGGCCCTGATCGGGACAGAAAAGGACCTGCCGCATGGGCCAGACCATCACCCTGACCGCCACCGACGGCCACACGCTCTCCGCTTACACCGCAGGCCCGGCCGATGCCGCCCGCGCGCTGGTCGTGGTGCAGGAGATTTTCGGCGTGAACCACCACATTCGCACCGTCGCCGACTCCTTCGCCGCCGAAGGCTACCGCGTCATCGCCCCCGCCCTGTTCGACCGCGCGGAGCGCGGCGTGGAACTGCCCTACGACCAGGACGGCGTGCGCAAGGGCCTGGACCTGCGCGCCGCGATCCCGCCCGAAGACACGCTGCGCGACATCGCCGCCGCCGCCCACGCACTGGGTCTGCCACCGGCCCATACCGGCATCATCGGCTATTGCTGGGGCGGCACCATCGCCTGGCAGGCCGCCTGCCGCACCAACGTGTTCGGCGCGGCCGTCGGCTGGTATGGCGGCGGCATCGCCGCCGAGCGAACCCTTACGCCCCATTGCC
Organism: Gluconacetobacter sp.; assembly: GCF_047721585.1. Lineage (NCBI taxonomy): Bacteria > Pseudomonadati > Pseudomonadota > Alphaproteobacteria > Acetobacterales > Acetobacteraceae > Gluconacetobacter > Gluconacetobacter sp. The sequence continues at coordinate 3,775 of NZ_JBDNXE010000145.1, read as the reverse complement.
CGGTCGAACTGCATTTCGGCGAGACCGACGCTTCGATCCCGCTCTCCGACATCGCCGCCATCCGCGCCGCCCACCCCGACCTGCCGGTCTACACCTACCCGGATGCCGGGCACGGCTTCGGCTGCCCGGAACGCGCCAGCTTCAACGCTCCGGCGGCCCACCTCGCCCGCACCCGCAGCCTGGCCTTCTTCGCTCAGACGCTTTAATGCACGAAAATCGCAGGATATCGTCCGTCATGTGACATTCGTTCGGATGCCGGCCGCTACCCGACACGGGTCCATCGACGGGTCGAAAGCGGCCGGAGCCAAAGTCCGCCCATCGGCTTTAAAGATCGTCCGCCATGTTTCGCACTCCAGGCGACGCAGGTTTTCGCACTCCACCACCGCCTGATCAGCGAGCGTCGCTGCCGTAGGCACCAACGCATCAGGCCGGCAACCATGGTCTCGCTGCGTCTCAAGGAGCATTCCAGGCGAAACCGCTCGTCGCCGATGGTCGAGGAACTGGCATCGTCACGCAATTCGACCGGCCATGGCTGGACGGCATACATAATGCCGCGCGAATTCCAGTAATGGTCCAGAAAAACGTCCACCGCCTCTACAAACCTGCCGGATGCCGCCAGCAGGGCGCGCGCGCCGGCAGGGGTGAGCCAATAGGCATGGCTACCGCTGCATCCGCTGAGAAGAAGGCGGATTTCGTAACGTTCCGACAGCTCACCAGCGAACAGCGACCGCCGTCGTCGATTTCCGCCCATGCGGATGAAATGCGGCGCAGGCGGATCGGCCGACAGGCGCCGCAACAGATCGGGCAGATCGTCCGACAAAGCAACGTCGTCTTCCAGAACGAGAGTGGATTTCCCGGAGCGCGCAATCGTTTCCCAGGCGCGCCGATGGCTCAGGAAACAGCCGATTTCGTTGGATGTCAGGGCGGTATCGCGTCGCCGCCGCCTCGCGTCCTGATCGCAACGCGCCACCTGGTCGGGGGAAAGTTCACGTCCGTCGATCGCTTCGATGCGCGCCGCCGACAGGCTCAATGCTCTGAACTGGTCGTTCATGGCCATCCGACGGTCAGAACTGCGCTCAAGATTGATGTAGAGGATCGAGACCCGACCCTCCCGCGCCGTTGCCCCGGATGATGGTAATGGACGCACGGACTGATCTTCCCCTTCTGGCGCCAGGTACCCCGCATCGTCAGCAGCGACGATTCGCATCCCAACCCGAATGACGCGTTTTACATATTATAGTTGATAACGCGGAAACGGGTAAAGCTGGATTGTGGGCGTATGGATATGCGCCAGCTTGTCGGCAGAAATTTTGCCCGGCTCCGGCGAGAACGCGGATTGACCCAGCAGCAGGTCGAGGAACGCTCCGGGTTCAGCCAGCAATATCTGAGCGATCTTGAGCGTGGGATGCGCAATCCCAGCATCATCAGCCTGTACGAGATCGCCAAGGCCCTGGATGCGAGCCCTCTGGACCTGCTTCAGGGCGCGCCGGCACCGCGATCACGCAGGGTTCCCGCCGCGCCAGGGACGCCCGAACCTCAACAACCTCAACAGCCCGTTGAGGTCGAAACCCCGATCAACCGGGGATCGATCGGAATCGACGATCCGGCGGACACCTCCCCCGATCGCCTGTTCGTTCTTGACGATGCGCAATGGGAGCGGATGCGATCACGACTGGAGCGATGGAAGCCATCCGCCACCACAGGCAGGAAAGGCGAAAACTGCCGTCTTTTCGTGGAAGCGGTCTTATGGATCGTCAGGACCGGCCGGCCCTGGCGCGCGTTACCAGCCACCTTCGGCAACTGGAACTCGATTTACAGACGCTATCAGGACTGGGCGAAAACCGGCACCTTCGCCGTCATGCTCGACGACATATCCGGCGATGATGATGCCCCCGTGGAAATGCGGGACGACATGATCGTCTGGAAAAAAACGACGCCCGCCGCGCCGACCGCCCGGCCGATACCGGGCCGCCTCCGCGCGTAGAACGCGCCCCCTGGCGCGCATGATCCATCCATGCTTGCCACGCAAAGTCCGCCGAACGCGCGGCGCCGGCAAGGCCGACGCCGCGTGCTCCCGCGTCAGCCGCGCGAGAGCACGCGCCCGGCGATGGTCTCCAGCCTGGCCAGCAGGGCCGGGTCGCGCTTCTCCGGCGCGGTGATCAGCGCATGTTCCAGCGCCCGGTCACACCCGGCCGGGCACAGCCCGCGCGGACGGCCCAGGGTCGGGATCACCGACTTCACCAGCGCCCTGGCCCGGTCGGCGTTCGACAGCATGACCTTCACGACGGCATCCACCGTCACGCTGTCATGGTCGGGGTGCCAGCAATCGTAATCCGTCACCATGGCCACGGTCGCGTAACAAATCTCCGCCTCACGGGCCAGCTTGGCTTCCGGCATGTTGGTCATGCCGACCACCGAGCAGCCCCAGGACCGGTAAAGATTGCTCTCCGCCTTGGTCGAGAATTGCGGCCCTTCCATCACCAGATAGGTGCCGCCGCGCGTCACATCCAGCTTCAGTTCCCGCGCCGCCTCTTCCAGCACGTCGCCGATGCGCGGGCACAGCGGGTCGGCCACCGACACATGGGCCACGCAGCCGGTATCGAAGAAGCTCTTCTCCCGCGCGAAGGACCGGTCGATGAACTGGTCGATGATGACGAAATGCCCCGGCGGCAGTTCCTCCTTCAGCGACCCCACGGCCGAAAGCGACACGATGTCGGTCACGCCCGACATCTTCAGCGCCGCGATGTTGGCCCGATAGTTCAGGCGCGACGGCGGGATCGGATGCCCCCGCCCGTGGCGCGGCAGGAACACGCAGCGCACGCCGTCCAGCCGGCCGAACAGCAACTCGTCCGACGGCAGGCCCCACGGGGTTTCGACCGTGCGCCACGCCTTGTCTTCCAGCCCGTCGATATCATACAGGCCCGATCCGCCGATCAGGCCGATCACAGGTTCGACGGCGTCCTGAGCAGACGCAAGGGGGGCGGTTTCAATGGACATCGGACCAGACTCTCCGTTTCAGAAGGAACGCCAGAACGGCAAGGAAAAGCAGATACAGCACCACCTGCGCGCCCAGCCGGTGGCGCGCCTCCAGATGAGGCTGCGCCACCCACGCCAGGAAGGTGGTGACATCCCGCGCCTCCTGCGCCGTGGTGGCGGGCGTGCCGTCGGTATAGACAACCTGCCCGTCGCGCAACGGCGGCGGCATCGCGATTTCGCGGTCGCTGGCATAGGGATTGTAGACGGCGCCGGCATGGCTGGGCCGGTACCCCGGCGGCGGCGACCGATATCCGGTCAGCAACGCATAGATCCGGTCCGGCCCGCCGGGATAGACCAGCGCCAGCCGCGACTGGTCGGGGGGCGCCACACCGTGATTGGCCGCCGCGGCGGCCTCGGGATTGACGAACGGGTCACGGAAATGATCGGCCGGCGTGGCCGCGCGCGTCACCGGGTCGCCCTGCGCGTCCACCCCGCCCGGCACCTGCTGCGTGGCCGCGATCCGGCCGACCTGCTCCATGGTCAGCCCCATGCGCGTCAGGTCGCCATAGGTCATGGCCTTCATGCCATGGCAGGCCGAACAGACCTGGGCATAGACGGCATACCCGCGCTGGACGGCGGAAAGATCGAAGCGCCCCAGCGGCCCCTCGAAGCTCCAGGCCTGATGCGGCGCCCGGTCATGCGGCCCAGCCTGCGCAAGCGCCGGCGACAGATCGGCCAGCGGCGCGGCAAAAGCCAGCACCGACACCCACCGCAGGATCGCCCCCCCCCACCTGCCCCG
>NZ_JBDNXE010000144.1:0-9015 GCF_047721585.1 Gluconacetobacter sp. | reverse complement strand
CCCGGACCCTGCCGCAACCCAGGCCAACAACCCCCCCCCACCCCCGGCCCCCACCCCGTTCGACCGCACGCTGATAGGCCCCGCGACCCGCATGGTCCCCCAATGGGTCATAGAACTCCTGGGCGCATGACAGACCGCACCAGGGCGGGGGACGATCTCACCGCCCTCGTCGCACAGGTGCGCGCATGCCGTGTCTGTGCCGACAGCCTGCCGCTGGGACCACGCCCGGTCCTGCATGTCTCGCCCACCGCCCGCCTGCTGATCGCAAGCCAGGCCCCCGGCACACGGGTTCATGAAACGGGAATTTCGTTCAACGATGCTTCCGGCGACCGGCTACGAGGCTGGCTCGGCATGGATCGCGAGACCTTCTACGACTCCAGCCGCATCGCCATCCTGCCGATGGGCCTGTGCTATCCGGGCCGCATGACCAAGGGCGGCGACCGCCCGCCGCGCCCCGAATGCGCCCCGCTCTGGCGGGAGAAGCTGCTGGCCTGCATGCCCGACATCACCCTGACCCTCCTGGTCGGGTCGTACGCCCAGGCGGCAGTCCTGGGGCCGGGCCGCGTGGAAGACCGCGTGCGCGATTTCCGCGCTTATCTGCCCCGCTATTTTCCCCTGCCGCATCCGTCCTGGCGCACCGGGGCGTGGGAGCGCCGCAATCCCTGGTTTACGGCAGAGGTCCTCCCGGCGCTACGCGCCGCCATCGCCCCCCTGCTGGCACCGTCCCGACAGGTCACGACGCCGCCACAGCGTGCATGATCGTCACCACCAACCCCTCGATCCCCGCCGAGAGGATCTGCACGCCGATACACAGCAGGATCAGCGCGGCAAGGCGCGAGACGATCCGCGCGCCCGTCACCCCCAGCAGAACGACCAGCCGCTCGGCATAGGAATAAGCCAGCCACACCGTTCCCGCCACGACGATCGCGGCCGCCGAAACCGCGAGATAGAAGGGCAGCCACGCGGGCGATGCCGGCCGCGAGGCACTCAGCGCGATCGCGACCGCGATCGACCCCGGCCCAACCGTGAACGGCATGGTCATCGGAAAGAAGGCCATTTCCGTCCAACTCGGCAGCGTGACGGTCCGCCCGCCCTGCATGGCCTGCTTTTCCTTGCGCGCGGCGGCTTCCTCCGGCGCCTGAAGCAGCGCCCAGGCCCGCACGGCCACCACCAGCCCACCGGCGATCCGCAGCGAATCCACCGTAATGCCGAAGAATGCGAGAATCGCACTGCCGGCCCAGATCGAAGCGATCAGAAGCGCCGCCGAATAGAGCGCGACCGTCCGGGCCAGTGCCAGCGTTTCGCTCCGCTCCCGCCCGGCGGTCACCTGCGAGAAGATCAGCGACGCCCCAAGCGGATTGACGATCGAGAACAGGGCAGGAAACGCCAGCAGAAACGTATTGCTGAAGACGGAGAGCGCATCCTTCCAACCGAGGGAAGCAATGCCATGAAGGCCTGGGGACATCGGAACGCATTCCAAGGAGCGATCTGGCGGCAATGCCCGACCAGTCGCCACCAGTCGAAAGCCGGCTATCGTTTTTCCCAGACTGACGCGGCCGTCAAGCCCCGTCCAGACGCATGGCGGGCACGCCCCCACCCGTCTGCATCACAGCAATGACAGGCTGCACGCTCTGCGGCAGGCAGCACAGATACCGGTCGTCGCCGGTTTCCTCCACCAGCGGCCAGGATGTCAGGCCCAGATCGTTATAGACATCGAGCATCGAGGCTCCGACCTGCCAGAATGCCGGCTGCCTGCCCTCCTGCACCGCCAGGTCCCGCAGCCACCAGATGGCGGAGGCACAATCGGCCGACTTCCCGGCAGGATCGCCCAGCCCGATGAGAAAGGTCTGCGTCCGCACGAACGGCAGCAGGGCAAGGCCGGCTTCGCCGGGGATCAGCCCGGTGGGCGGGATCGGCCCCAGATCGTCCAGCGCATGATCCAGCGCCTGGTATTCGGCGTCGCCAGCGGTGTCCCAGGGCCGCACGGCAATCCGTCCAGGACGCACCAGCCGGCCGATCATGACCAGACCGAGCAAGACGGCCAGCCCCATGACCCATTGCGCAATGCCGTGGGAGGAGGTGAACAGCATGACCTCCCACCAACTCCCGCCCACCTCGTCCTGCGGCCCGGAGCAGACCAGCACCAGCACGCAGCCGATCAGCAGCACCAGCGACAGCCCGGTCCGGAACGACAGCGGTTCGCTCAGAATCCGCGCATGCCGGTAGTAGGAACTGCGGAACGGCGCGATCAGAACCGCCACCAGTCCCAGAATGCCCGGCACGGCCAGCGATGCCCCCCGCAGCAGGGTCAGCGCGACCGCCCCCACCAGCAGGCCCAGCGTCAGTTTCCAGGCCAGCGTCACGCGCTGCGACAGGCCCACGGCCAGCCCGATCAGCGCCACGCCGATCAGCGACAGCAGGTAATCGCCCGCCACGCCCACCAGATGATGCAGCCCGCCGGCATTGCTCCACGACGCGGGGTCCAGGATCGTCAGCGCGATCAGCAGCGCCCCGCAGATCGAAACCGCCCCCGTCGCCACCACAACCGAGAAATCGGCCTCGCTCTCGCGAATCACATGGCTGGGCCGGATGTCGCGCGGCCCGCGCCGGGGGATACGGGGCGCGCCCTTGCGCGCCAGGGCGGCATCCCCGCGCAGGAACAGTTCGTGCCCCGCGAACATCAGCCCGGCAAGAAAGAGCGGGATGATGTAATAGAACAACCGGAAGACCAGAATGGTGCTGACGATCTGCGACGGCGGCAGATACGCCCCCAGCGCCAGCATCATCGCCCCGTCGAACACCCCCAGCCCCCCCGGCACGCTGGCCACCAGACCGGCGGTGTAGGAGGCGATATAGATGGCCAGGAACACCCCATATCCCAGCCCGCCCCCCGACGGCAGGAAGATGTAGGCAATCCCCGCCGTGGCGGCGACCTCGGCGGCCGCGACCACCATCTGGGCAAACGCCATGGGCGGCCGGGGCAGCACGATGGTCCAGCGGCAGATCCGCACCTGCGTCAGCCACAGCCCGAGCAGGATATAGCCTCCCACCACCGCCCAAAGCAGCAGCCCGATCCCCGCCAGTACCAGATGCGGCAGATGCGCGCCGATGACCGGTATCGCACCGGGCTCCAGCAGCAGCACGGCCCCGATCAGCGCCCCCGCCCCCAGCAGATAGGTCGCGGAACAGAACGCGATGATCTGGGCGATATCGAACGCCCCCACCCCCCAGTTGCCATACAGCCGAAAGCGCACGGCCGCCCCGGAAATCGCGGCGAAACCAAGGTTGTGCGACAGCACATACGAACAGAACGAGGCAAAGGCCGCCTTGCGGAACGACAGCCGATGCCCGACCTGCACCACCGCCAGGCAATCGTAGAAGGACAGGATGAAATAGGACAGGACCGTACAGCCGATCCCCAGCATCATGGTCGTGGCCGGTATGGTCCCCAGCGCCGCGCGGATATCATCCCAATGCAGGTCCCGCACCTCATGCTGGACCACGACGATCGCGGCGACCATCAGGCACAGGCCCACCACATGCGGCAGATGCCGCAGCAGCCGCCGCCAACCCGGCGCCGGCGGCGGGGGGCCATCCGGCGGAAGGGAGCAGTTCAGAACCATCAGAGAGCGAACCCGGCCATGGCAGAGGTCACCACCCCTGCGTCAACCGGCGGCGACAGACGCGGTCCCGGCCACCGCTCGAAGCAGCGCCGCCTCGATCAGCGCCACGGTTTCCGCCACCCCGTAGAGACCGATGAAAATACCGAATCGCGGCCCCTCCTTCTGGCCCAACAGGACCTCGTACAGGCAGCCGAACCAGCTCCGCAGCGGCTCGAACCCATGCCGCTTGCCGATCTCGAAGACCAGATTCTGCAACATGTCGGGGTCGGTCGCGTCCCCCTCCAGCCCGCGCAGCGTCTCCGCCAGATCGGCCAGGGCCGCGCGCTCCCGCGCATCGGGCTCCCGGTAAGTCTTCGAAGGCCGCACGAAATCCGCGTAATAGACGATCGCGTGATCCACCAGCCGCGCCAGCATCGGGCAGGTCTCGGGCGAGGCCGCCGCATCATAGCGGTGAATGAACCGCCACAGCACATCGGGCGTATCCGCGTTCGCGGCGCTGGCCAGGTTGAGCAGCATGGCGAAGGTCAGCGGGCTGCCCGCGCGGTCGTCGATCCGCCCGGCATGGATGAACCAGGCCGGATTGGCCAGCAGCGCCGACTCATCGGCCTCCTGCGCGCGGGCACGCGCGACATTGGCCAGATACTCGTCCGCCGCCTTGGGAATAACGTCGAAGAACAGGCGCTTCGCCCGCTGGGGCGCATTGAACATATACTGGCCCAGGCTCTCGGCGGGCGCATAGCGCAGCCATTCCTCGACCGAGATGCCGTTGCCCTTGGATTTGGAGATCTTCTGGCCGTTCTCGTCCAGAAACAGCTCGTAGGTCAGGCCGGCCGGCGCCTCGCCACCCAGAATGCGGCAGATTTTTCCCGACAGCTTCACGCTGTCGATCAGGTCCTTGCCCGACATCTCGTAATCGACGCCCAGCGCGAACCAGCGCATGGCCCAGTCCGCCTTCCACTGCATCTTCGCATGGCCGCCGGTCACCGGGGTCTCGAACGTTTCGCCGTCCTCGTCGGTCCAGCGCACCGTCCCCGCCACGGGGTCGATGCCATCCATGCGCACCTGCATCACCAGCCCGGTGCGCGGATGAATGGGCAGAACGGGGGAATAGGTCGCGCGGCGATCCGGGCCAAGCGTCGGCGCGATGACCGCGACGATCTCGTCATGCACTTCCAGCACCCGGCGCAACGCCGCGTCGAACCGGCCACTGGCATAATATTCGGTGGAGGACGCGAATTCATATTCGAAGCCGAATCCGTCCAGAAACGACCGCAGCCGCGCATTGTTGTGGGCGGCAAAGGATTCGTGGGTGCCGAACGGGTCGGGAATGCGCGACAGCGGCTTGCCCAGATGCTGGCGCAGCAGGTCGCCATGGGGCACATTGTCCGGCACCTTGCGCAGCGCGTCCATGTCGTCGGAAAAAGCGAGCAGCCGCGTCGGCCGCCCCGTCAGGCGCGTATAGGCCTGGCGGACCCAACTGGTCCGCGCCACCTCGCCGAAGGTGCCGATATGCGGCAGGCCGGACGGCCCATAGCCGGTTTCCAGCAAAGCGGGCGCGTCGGCCGGCAGGGCTTTGCGTTCGACATGGGCGGCCAGCTTGGCCGCCTCTTCGAACGGCCAGGCCTTGGGCAGGGAAGCGGGATCGAGACGGTTCTGATCGGACATGATGCGCAGGAAGCTATGAACTGAAACCTGACCGGTCAATCCATACCATACATCATCCCTCCATCGGGCCTCCATCGGGTGGGCGACAGACGGCGATTCGTCCCCTATATGTTCCCTTGATGGCCACACCGCCCCCCTCTGCCGACCTGCCGCCCGCCCTGGTGGCGCGTCACGGCACCTGCTCGCTGCTGACGTCCGACGGCGAACTCCTGGCCGTGCCGGGCGAGGAAGCGGCACGGCTGCTGCGGGACATGCCGCCGCCCCTGGTCGTCCACGCGCCGCTGACCGCACGCCGGCTGGGCCTGCCCCCCCAGCCCCAGCCGACAGCGTGGCTGGACCTGCTGGACCTGTTCCTGTTCGCCATGCCCGGCCGCACGATCCCGCCGACCGCGCGGGGGCTGGCCATGGCCCTGGGGCTGGACGCGGCGCGGATCGGCAAGGCCGAAGCCGACCTGCTGCCCGACCTCGCGGATCTCCTGCTCGACCATATCGCTTCCCTGCGCCCCACCCCGGCGGGCGAGGAAATGGCGGCGCTGGCGGTCAGGATGGACCGCGCCGGCTGGGCCTGGGGTCCCAGCGTGCTGGCCACCCTGGGCGCCGCCCACCCCCTGCCGGCCGAATCCCTGCAACCGGGCGACGCCATCCGCGTCTGGCGCCGCCTGCCCAAATGGGAGGAAACGGCTCCCCGCCCGGCCCCGTCCAGCCAGCCGGTCCCGGTGGCGGACGCCCGCCGCCGGCTGGCCGAGATGCTGGGCGCGCAGGCCGAAAGCCGCGCCGGCCAGGCCGATTTCGCGGGCGCGGCCAGCGCCGCCTTGGCCCCCCGCCCGCCGCGGGGGCGCCCGCCCCCGGGGCAGGGCGCCGCGGGCGCCCGGCCCCGGCACCCGCGGGGCGGGCGGTTGGGGGGGGGCGCGCCCGGCGCCGCGCCCCCCCCCCCCCGGCGGGGGCGCGACCCGCACATGGTCCTGGCCGAAGCGGGCACCGGCACCGGCAAGACGCTGGGCTACGTCGCGCCCGCCAGCCTGTGGGCCGAACGCAATGGCGGCTCCGTCTGGATCAGCACCTACACACGGCACCTGCAACGCCAGATCGAGGGCGAACTCACACGCCTCCACCCCGACCCGGCCATCCGGCGGCAACATGTGGTCCTGCGCAAAGGCAGGGAAAACTACCTGTGCCTGCTGAACATGGAAGAAGCCGTGAACGTCGCCGGCAACCGGGGCGGCCCCACTGGCAGCCCCACTGGCAGCCTCTCAGGCAGCATCATCGCGCTGTCGCTGCTGGCCCGCTGGGCCGGCGTCACCGCCGATGGCGACCTGATGGGCGGCGACCTGCCCGGCTGGTTCGGCGACCTGTTCGGGCGCGGCACGCTGGCGGGCGTGGCGGACCGGCGGGGCGAATGCATCCACGGCGCCTGCCCGCATTATCAACGCTGCTTCGTCGAACATTCGATCCGGCGCGCCCGCCAGGCCGATCTGGTCATCGCCAACCACGCGCTGGTGATGACGCAGGCCGCATGGCACGCGATGGGCGACGAGACGGCCTCCGACGAAGACAATATCCCCACCCGCTACGTGTTCGACGAAGGCCATCATGTGATGGACGCCGCCGACAGTGCCTTCTCGGTCGAACTGTCGGGGCTGGAAGCGGCCGAACTCCGCCGCTGGCTGCTGGGCGCCGAGGGCGCGCGCTCCCGCGCCCGTGGCCTCAAGCGCCGGCTGGACGATCTGGTGGTCGGCGACGCCAGACTGGAATCCCCGCTGGATGCCGTGTTGCAGGCCGCCCACGCCCTGCCCGCGCCCGGCTGGTCCGGCCGCCTGGCCGGCATGCTGCGCGCCGCCATGCCCGCCCCGCCCGGCGAGGACCACACGGCCAGGGACACACCGCCCCCCGCGCGCGACACGCTGCCCAACCCCTGCGAACAGTTCCTGCACCTGCTGGCCTGCCAGGTCGTCGCCCGCAGCCGCGCCGGCGACCCGGCCCAGCCGCACACCATGCCGGGCGCCATCGAATGCGACCTGCATCCGCTGGCCGAGGACGTGTCGCCGGCCGCAAACACGCTGGCGCGGGCGCTGGACCGTCTGTCGGTCGCCCTGCGCACTTTGGTCGACCGCCTGCTGGAACGTCTGGACGACGAATCGGGCGACCTCGACCCCGCGACCCGCGAGCGGATCGAGGCCGCGGTCCGCACGATGCGCCGACGCGCCCTCAGCCGGGTGGACGGATGGAGCGCGATGCTGCGCGCAATCGGCGAGGTCCGCGACGGCACCAGCCTCGGCGCCCCGCAATATGTCGATTTCATCCGCATGGACCGCCGCGAGGGCCAGCGCCCCGGCGAGCAGGATGTCGGGCTGCACCGCCACTGGCTGGACCCGACCATCCCCTTCGCCACCGTGCTGGCGGCCCCGGCCCATGGCGTGCTGATCACCTCGGCCACCCTGCGCGACGAAAACGCCAAGGGCGACCCGGAGGAAGCCGAACGCGCGTGGGAGGCCGCCGAGGCCCGGACCGGCGCCAGCCACCTGCCCTCGCCGGCACTGCGCGCCGCGCTGGCCAGCCCGTTCGATTATCGCCACCAGAGCCGCGCCTTCGTCGTCACCGACGTGGCCCATGACGATATCGGCGCGCTGGCCGCCGCCTATCGCACGCTGTTCCTGGCCGCCGGCGGCGGCGGCCTGGGCCTGTTCACCGCGATTTCCCGCCTGCGCGCCGTGCATCGGCGGCTGTCGCAACCGCTGGAGGAAGCGGGCATCCCGCTTTACGCCCAGCATGTCGACGGCATGGATAATGCCACGCTGGTCGATATCTTCCGTTCGGAAGAAAATTCCTGCCTGCTGGGCACGGATGCGATGCGCGACGGGGTCGATGTCCCCGGCAACGCGCTGCGTCTGGTGGTGTTCGAGCGCGTGCCGTGGCCCCGCCCCGACATCCTGCATCGCGAGCGCCGCACGCACCTGTCGCACGGGGCGCCGGGCGAGTATGACGACCGGATCGCACGCCTGCGCCTGCGCCAGGCGTTCGGCCGGCTGATCCGCAGCACGGGGGACCGGGGGGCGTTCGTACTGCTCGACCGCCGGGCACCCTCACGGCTGATGTCGGCCTTCCCCGATGGCGTTGCCGTCCACCGGGCCGGGCTGGCCGAAACCGCGCGGGACCTGCAAGCCTTCCTGCGCGCCTCGGCGGACGGGGAACATACGATGCCCCCCGCCCCGTAATCCTGCCGTCAGAGCGGCTTGAGGTTCGATGCCGCCGCCTTGCCGCGCTCGGTCACGACATCATAGCTGACGCGCTGGTTCTCGTTCAGGCCCCGCAGACCCGCCGCCTGAACGGCCGTGATGTGCACGAACACATCCTTGCCCCCGTCCTCGGGCATGATGAAGCCAAAACCCTTGGTTGCGTTGAACCACTTCACGGTACCCGTCGCCATAGTCACTTCGTCCCTTGTTGCCGGCATGATGCCGCTCGACCGATGTCTGCCCGACACGCGATACCCGGCGGGCCACCGCCGACGACCAGCATCGATCCAGATACGGTTATGGGCGCACGAACCCTGCCGGTTTGTCAAACCATCCGGGTGCCCGTTTTTTTAAAAATCATGACATCCTGGCCGCGCCGGGCCGCCTGCCGCCGCGGGACATCAGGCCAGATGCAGCATCCGGATCAGGCCCAACCCAAGTCCCGTCAGGCCAAGGAGCGACAGCGCCACCGTCGCCATCACCCGCCCCCCCGC
>NZ_JBDNXE010000143.1:0-9029 GCF_047721585.1 Gluconacetobacter sp. | reverse complement strand
GTCCTCCCCGACTTTCGTACGCCTTACGGCGCCCGAAACTCTTCAGGAATGCAGTCTGTCCGCTTTCCGACTGTGACACTCAGCAGTAGACATCCCTGCCAATCCTGGCGCGGTTCAGCCAGCTCTCCGCTACCTCAAGCCGAAAATGTGCCAAAGGCCCTGACGACGGACAACGGACATTCGCATGAACGAGCATCCCGAGGGTTCCGGCGTCACCGGAGCCTTTCTGGCGCGCCCCATCCGGCAGGGCGACAATCCCGAGGACGCGTTGCGCCGGGTGCTGGCCAAGCCGCCTGATGTCGCCGGTCGCTATGCGGAGGCATTCAATTCATGCCAGCGCGCTCTCGAGACTATCAGGATGGAGCTGTGCATCACCCCTCCGGGCTGCCGGTGATGTCAGGGTCCGGCGGGGTATCGCCACCTGCCGGGGGGGCTGCCTTGGGGGGAAGCCTCACGATATTGCTGCGAAAGACCCGGCGGGGTATGGACGGACTGTGCTGGACAACCCTGTCAGCGCGCGAAGACGCCTCATGCTCGTTCTGCGCATCCTCCACAACCCTGATAATATCATCTACGATGTCTCTGCGCACTAGGCCCTCGAGCAGGTTCATCAATGCATCAATGACCTCAGGTTTTGGGCGCCAGCCTCGATGCGCCGCGGCATTCCCCGCCTCGACGAGAGTCCTGAAGGCCTCCTCCTCACTCGTGAGAAGGCCAGCCTTGTTGTCGACGAGCCACCTGATTTTCTTCTGGAAATTTATGTCCGGTGCGCCCAAAATTTCCGCCACGACTTCGAATGATGTGCGGATGCCGATGGCAGCCAGCGTATCAAGTCTTGCATTGAGCGCTTCGTAGACTTCCGTCATGATGCCAAACAGATGAAGATTCTTATCTTCGCCAGTGTATGTAAGTACACTCAACCAGACCGGGGTTTTTCGCCATATGGTGGGAGGCAGGAATGCGACGTCCGGGGGGTGATTGCGGTATTCACCGGCCTCCTTGTCCAAATACTCATAATTCGTCCGCTCGTCGGAGACACTCATGCAGAACGAATAATCGCAGCCTGCACACGAGACAATTCTGGCTTTGACTGTCCACTCGAATATATCATTGCCTTCCTCATTCGTAGCTTCAGCACGAATGAGGCAGTTCCGCTCCCCGTCGCAGCGAGGGCAATGGGCTCTGACCGTCTGCCCTTCCTGGGACATGGGAAATCTCTCCGAAGCAATCTCTCTCAGCGAGGGAGCATTGCCCCATGCAACTCCTATGGCAATAGCCATTGAACCGCACCGGGACCGACAAAGACTATTTCTGTTACGCCAGAAGCCACGTCTGCTTTCAGGAAGTGCACAAATGCGCTTCGGCATCCGCGAAGTGGGCGAAAGCAGTCAGCTAGAAAAAAAACATCATTATGCGATGAGTTGCAGGAGGCAAGCCTCATACCCGGGTATCGGGGCAGCGCCTTGGCGAAGACTGTATCGAGATATTTTGCGATCGGCTGGTATTGATCGTCCTTCAACCCGATGAAGCGACGACGAATAAAATTGCCGTTCTGACGCTGACAACCCGGCTTACCAACCGGCGTTATACTGCCCCATGCCAGGGTCCCAGTTTCCCCATGCCGGGTTCCACGACGGGTTCCAGCCGCCCCAGCCGGGGCCGCCCATCGGACCCCAGGCGTTCCAGTTCCACATGGTGTCCTGATATTCGCCGGCCGTCATCTGCTGTTCGTCGGCCAGCATCTTCTGCTGGCGATAGCTCTGGTAGTTGTCGTAGGCGGCCTGGTCGCCGACATACAGGCAGTCGCACACGGTCGGGTCGGCATACACGTAGAACACGTTGCCGCCATGGGTTCGGCGGACGAAATGATGCGGCGGCAGACGGTTCAGCATCGCCTGCTGCTGCTGCGAACTGGCGGGTTTCAGCGCAAAGCCCGCTGCGGCAAGGTGGTCTTCCTTCTGCGCGATCCGCTGGGCGGTCGTTTCACACGACGGCAGGCTGCCTAGCATGGCAAGGATGGCGAGGGCGCGCAGAGGCGCGTTTTTCGGCGTGACCATTCCGCGTGGGCTCCTGACTGGCAATCTTTTGAAATAATCTACCTGCCATCTCGCGCCAGATCAACGGCGTGCAAAAAGACCAAGGCGCCGCAAGCACCAAGACCGAACGACAGCTCAGGATCAGGAATCGAGGTGCAGGAGGCAAGCCTCCTGCCGGGGTGTCGGGGCAGAGCCCTGACGAACAACGCCCGTTCAGCTCCGATGCAGCATCGGCCCCAGCGCGGCCCCACCGAACAGATGCACATGGAAGTGCGGCACTTCCTGCCCGGCGGCGACGCCCATATTCGCCAGCAGGCGGTATCCGTCTTCTTCCAGCCCCAGCAACCCCGCCACATGGCCGACCGCACGGGTAAAGCCCGCGATTTCGGCATCGCCGGCGGCCTGGCTGAAATCGGCGAAGGAAACGTACGGTCCCTTGGGGATCACCAGCACATGAACCGGCGCCTGGGGCGCGATATCATGAAACGCCAGCGCGTACTCGTTTTCATACACCTTGCGGCACGGGATTTCCCCGCGCAGGATCTTCGCGAAGACGTTCTGCGGGTCGTAGGGACCCCGTCCGGAAACGGCCATGGACTTGCCTCCTTGCGTTATACCGCCAACGGGTCACGGGGGCGGGCGGCCTTTTCGGCGATGCCGCTGGTGCCCTGGCGGCGCGTCAGTTCGGCCCAGACATCCGACGGATGGATGCCGGCATCAACCCACATGACGATCAGGTGATACAGCACGTCGGCGCTTTCGCCGATCAGTTCCTCGCTGTTGCCGGCGACGGCCTCGATCAGGCATTCGACCGCTTCCTCGCCGAATTTCTGGGCGATCTTGCGACGGCCGCGTGACAGCAGGCGTGCCGAATGGCTCACGGCAGGGTCGGTGCCCTTGCGCGAGACGACGACGTTGAACAGTCGGTCCAGAATTTCCGCCGTCGCCACCGGTTCGGCGGGCAGGGCAGGGACAGCCTTTACGACGGCTTCAGCGGGGGCGGCCTTTTTGCGGGCGGTCTTCTTGGCGACGCTCTTCTTGCCGGCGGCCTTGGTGTCGTCGTTCTTGCGCGTGGTCTTGGGGATTTTCGGCATCGTGCCCTCGCTTGCGTATCGGCGTCGTTCAGGATCTGGCGGCTGGCGTGTGGCGCACCGGCAGGCCGGCATCCGCCAGCGCCTGCTTGACCTGCGGGATGGTGAACTGGCCGAAATGGAACACGCTGGCGGCCAGCAGGCCGGTGGCGCCCGCGCGCGCGCCTTCGACGAAATGCTGCAGGGTGCCGACGCCGCCCGAGGCCACGACCGGCACCCGCACCGCGCCGCAGGCCGCGCGCAGCAGGTCCAGGTCGAACCCGCTGCGGGTGCCGTCGCGGTCCATGCTGGTGAGCAGGATCTCGCCGGCCCCGCGCTCGGTCACGTCGCGGCACCAGTCGATGACGTTGCGGCCGGTGGGGGTACGGCCGCCATGGGTGTAGACTTCCCATGATCCGTGCCCGTCCGAGCGGGCGTCCACGCCCACCACCACGCACTGGCTGCCGAATTTGCGTGCGGCCTCGTTGATCAGTTCCGGACGGCTGACGGCAGCGGAATTCATCGCGCATTTGTCGGCGCCGGCCAGCAGCAGGCGGCGCATGTCGTCGGTCGTGCGTACGCCACCGCCCACGGTCAGGGGCAGGAAGATCTTCTCGGCGGTGCGGTTGACCACGTCCAGGATGGTGTCGCGGTTTTCGTGGCTGGCGGTGATGTCCAGAAAGGTCAGTTCGTCGGCGCCGGCGGCGTCATAGACCGCCGCCTGTTCCACCGGGTCGCCCGCGTCGCGCAGCGAGACGAAATTGACCCCCTTCACCACCCGTCCGTTCTTGACGTCCAGGCAGGGGATGACCCGCAGCTTCAGCATCAGGACAAAATCCGCAGCGCATCGGCCGGGTCCACCCGGCCGTCATAGAGCGCACGCCCGACGATCACGCCCTCGATTCCAGGCGCGGTGACGGTCGCGGCCCGCAGCGCGCGCAGATGCTCGATATTGCCCACGCCGCCGCTGGCGATGACCGGGATCGAGAGGCTGTTCGCCAGCTCGGCGGTCTGGGGGATGTCGATGCCGGTCAGCATGCCGTCGCGGCTGATCTCGGTGAAGATGATCGCGGCGACGCCCGCATCTTCCATCCGCCGGCCCAGGTCGATGGCTTTCATGTCCGAGGTTTCGGCCCAGCCTTCGGTCGCGACCTGCCCCGAACGCGCGTCGATGCCCGCGACGATCCGGCCGGGGAAGGCGCGGCAGGCGGCGCGGACCAGTTCGGGGTTCTTCACCGCGACGCTGCCCAGGATCACACGGGTGATCCCGGCGGCCAGCCAGCGTTCGATGCTGTCCAGGTCGCGCAGCCCGCCGCCCAACTGCACCGGCACGGTGGCGTTGGCGATAATGGCTTCGATCGCGGCGCTGTTGGCCGACCTGCCGGCGAAGGCGCCGTTCAGGTCCACCACATGCAACCAGCCGCATCCGGCCGCGATCCATGCGCGGGCCTGCGCGCCGGGATCGTCGGAATAGACCGTGGCATCATCCATCTCGCCCCGGCGTAGGCGCACGCAGGCGCCGTCCTTGAGGTCGATGGCGGGGTAGAGGGTCAGGCTGTGGCCGGTCACGCTGGCAGGTCCTGTCGCGGGGATGGGAACGGAGGCGGCCTGCGGGTGGGCGGGGACGACCCGTTCATTGTCCTGCAGGCGCTTGGTGAAGAACAGGCCCCGCATCGTCCGCCCGTCGGCACGGGCGTAGCTGGGATGGGTGCCCCATTGATAGAAGCCGAAGGCGCGGAACAGCCGGATCGCGGCTTCCTGGGTCTCGCGCACATCCAGGTTCAGGATCTGGTAGCCCATGGCCCGCGCGCATTGCTCGGCCTCCAGCAGCAGCAGCCGGCCGAGCCCGCGCCCCCTGGCATAGGGCGCGACGTACAGATGCATCAGTGTGGCGCTCATCGCCTGCGCTTCGTTGTTGCGCGGCGGGCGCACCAACTGCGTGCCCCCGACGATGACGCCGTCCAGCCGCACCACGAACAGCATGCGTTCCGGCACCATCAGCAGGCCCCGGAAATAGCGTTCCATCGCCTGGCGGCCCGGCACGTTCAGCCAGCCGAACCCGCCGCCATCCAAGATCGCGGCGTCGGTGGCCTCGCACAGTGCCTGAAGCTCGTCTTCCGTCAGCGACTGAACCCGTTCGGCGCGCGGCTGGTCGTAGGGTCTCCCGGTTCCGGTCATGCGGGACCTCCTTCGCGGGCTGGCGTCCAGCGCAGGAAGTTGGACAGGATGCGCAGGCCGACCGTCTGGCTCTTCTCAACATGGAACTGTGTGCCGGCGCGATTGCCACGGGCCACGATCGCCGGCACCGCGCCGCCATAATCGGTGGTCGCCACCAGTTCGTCGGGCACGCCGTGGCGCAGCGCATAGGAATGGACGAAATAGCCGTGGGCGTCCGCGTCCAGCCCGTCGGTCAGTGGATGGGCGCCCGGTACGAAATCCAGCCGGTTCCACCCCATCTGCGGCAGGCGCAGGCCCGGCACGTCCATGGGGGCGATTTCGCCCGCGATCCAGCCGAAACCGGGGGTGACGGCATGTTCCAGCCCACGCTCGGCCATCAGTTGCATGCCCACGCAGATGCCCAGGAACGGCGTGCCGGCATCCGTCGCGTCGACGATGGCGGCGCGCAGCCCCGGCACGGCGTCCAGCCCGGCGGCGCAGTCGGCGAAGGCGCCCTGTCCTGGCAGCACGATCCGGTCGGCGCTCCGCACGGCCTGCGGGTCGGCCGAGATCGTCACCTCGGCGCCGATGCCGCTATCCGCCGCCGCGCGGGTCAGGGCCCGCGCGGCCGATGCCAGATTGCCGCCATTATAATCGATGACCAGGATGGATTGCGTCGCGGATGTCATGCTCAAGCCTCAGCCATGTTCCCGCGCGTGCGTGCAAGCGTGGGATTCCGCTCCAGCAGGCGCAGCATTGCTGCCTCGTGACCCTGCGCAACGACGATCGGCCCGGCGGCCAGACCGTTCAACCGCAATTCCCACGCCCTGATATCGGGGGTGCACAGGGCCAGCAGCAGATGCAGCCCGGCCCAGAAGGGCAGAAGCGGCAGATGCGCTGTCTGCACCGCACTCAGCAGGATCAGGCTGCCGGCCCCGGCCAGCAATCCGGCGATCCAGCTTCCCTGGATCACCAGCCCCAGCCAGCCCAGCAGCAGCACCCGCCAGGACAGGCGCTCGGCCACCAGGACCGGCGGCCGCCGGTCATCCGCCCGGAACCATGTGGTATAGGTCGTCACAGCACGCCTTTGGTCGAAGGAATGCTGCCCGCCGCGCGCGGGTCGGGTTCGGCCGCCATGCGCAGGGCGCGGGCCGCGGCCTTGAACGAGGCCTCGGCGATATGGTGGCAGTTCCGCCCGGCCTTCTGCGTCACATGCAGCGTCAGCAGCGCGCTCATGGCGAAGGCGCGGAAGAATTCCTCGAACAGTTCGGTGTCCATCTCGCCGATCTTGTCGCGGGTGAAATCCACCGACCAGGCCAGGAAGGGGCGGCCGGAGATGTCCACCACCACTTCGCTCAACGCCTCGTCCAGCGGCACCAGTGCGTGGCCGAACCGGCGGATGCCGCGCTTGTCGCCGATCGCGCGGACAAAGGCCTGACCCAGCGCGATGCCGGTATCCTCGGTGGTGTGATGGAAATCGATATGCAGGTCGCCTTTGGCCTCGATCTCCAGATCGAACAGGCCATGGCGCGCGAGGGCCGTCAGCATGTGATCGAAGAAGCCGATACCGGTCGCGATCCGGGACTGGCCGGTGCCATCCAGGTTCAGGCGGAGCGTGATGTCGGTCTCGCTGGTGACGCGATGAATCGTGGCTGTGCGGGCGGTATCCATGCCCGTTCTCCTACAGGAATGGGGCGCGTTAGGCCACTCTCCTATATATGTGCGCGATGCGCCACCGGCCGGGGTTCGCGTCTCTGGCCCGCAGGGGATGGATATTGGCTTCCCCTGCCTTCTGCGGCATGGTGCCGGCCAGGGCCGCGCGACCGCTGCCGGGGCCCGAGACCAAGGAGGCCCAATGGCCGTGCTCGACAGTCTGCTGTCCCGCTTTTCGACCGACGCCCTGTCCGACCCCGCGCCCGAAGGGTCGGTGCTGGAAGATATCCTGTCCACCGCGATGCGCGCGCCCGATCATGGCCGCCTGCGGCCGTGGCGTTATGTGCTGATTCGCGGAGAGGCCCGGTCGAAGCTGGCCGAACTGGTGGTGGCCGGCATGCTGGCGCGCGATCCGGACGTGCCGGCGGCCAAGATCGAAAAGCGCCGCGAGCGCTTCTCCACCATGCCGCTGACCATCGCGCTGGGCATGCACCTGCGCCCCGAAGACAAGATCCCGCTGATCGAGCAGGAAATGGCGGTCGCGGCGGCGGCGATGAATATCCTCAATGCCCTGCATGCAACCGGCTTCGGCGGCGTCTGGGTCACAGGTGACATGGCGGTCGACCCCGCACTGGCCTCGGCGCTGGGGTTCGATGCGCCGCACCGGCTGGCGGGCTTCCTGTTCGTCGGCACGCCCGATCCGAACCGGGCCATACCGTCTCGCCGATCGGTCGAAGGATATGTGGCGGAGTGGCATGGCGCGCCCGTCACATTCGGGGCGGACAACGAGTAACGTGCGAGAGGCCGAGATGCACAGTGACGTCACGATTATCGGTGGTGGCCCCGCCGGCCTGGCCACGGCCCTGTCGCTGGAAAGCGCCGGCCTGTCGGTCACCGTTCTGGAGCGCGCGCCGCAGGCGGCACTGGCCGAGCCCGCATTCGACGGGCGGGAAATCGCCCTGACCCATCACTCGGTCTCGGTCCTGCGGAATGCCGGGGCCTGGGCGCGCATCCCGCCGGTGGGTATCTCCCCCTTGCGTGAGGCAAGGGTGGAAACCGGGCGACACAACCACCCGCTGACCTTCGATACCAACGGCCAGGGCGTCGAGGCGTTGGGGTATCTGGTCTCCAACCACATGATCCGCCAGGCCTTGTATGAAGAGGCCATGACACGCCCCGGTATCGTCATCCGCGCGGGCGTCGCGACGCGGCGTGTGCGGGACGATGGCGAGAGCGTGACCGTGCTGGCGGAGGGCGGTAACGTGACATCGCGCCTGGCCATCGCGGCGGATGGCCGGTTTTCCGAAATCCGGCGCCTGCAAGGCATCGGCGCGATCGTCCATGATTTCCGTCGCGCGATGCTGGTCTGTCGCATGGCGCATGAATCGCCCCACCATCATGTCGCGCTGCAATGGTTCGATGACGGTCAGACGGTCGCGCTGCTGCCCGTCAATGGTGGCGCGTCCTCGCTGGTGCTGACCCTGCCGCCGGACCAGATCGAGGCGCTACGAACGATGGAGCGCGAGCGGTTCAACGCGAACATCATGGCCAGGGTCGGCAACCGGCTGGGGGCCATGAGGCTGGTCAGCACACGCCATGTCTATCCTCTGCGGGCAGTCTATGCGCATCGCTTCACGGCACGACGCTTCGCCTTGATTGGCGATGCGGCGGTAGGCATGCACCCGATCACCGCGCATGGGTTCAATCTGGGCATCAAGGGGCAGGATGTCCTGGCGCAGGAAATCTCGGCCGGCATGGCGCGTGATGGCGATCCGGGGTCGGCTGCGGTGCTGCGGCGGTTCTCCATGCGCCATCGCCTGACCACCGCCCCCCTGTTTGCCGCCACCAATGGCATCGCCACCCTCTATACGCGCGACGAATCACCCTTCCGGTACCTGCGCCGCGCCGGTCTGCGGGCCGCCGATTCCCTCGCACCGTTCAAGGCAGCCGTGACCAACATGCTGATCGATCGGGGGAAAACGGCCTGAAACCGCCATTTTCTGATTGGTGGGTCAGAAAAAAACGATGCGGCTCATTTTTCGCTGTTGACGGTGTTGTGGGTGGGGTGTAGATCGCTCTTCACCGCCGGGGCTGAGGTTCTTGACCTGGCGGT
>NZ_JBDNXE010000142.1:0-9064 GCF_047721585.1 Gluconacetobacter sp. | reverse complement strand
CCCCCCCCCCCCCCCCCCCCCCCCCCCCCCCCCCCCCCCCCCCCCCCCCCCCCTGCCCCTCAAACAGGTGGCGCCACAGGCCCAAGCGCCCGCAAATGCGCCGCCGCACGATCCGCCACCTGCCCCAGCAACGCACTCAGCGCCGCCACCAGACCGGCCGTCCCCGAACCACCGACCGGCAGGTTCAGCGCCAGCACGTCCGACGCCCCACCGTCATGCCCAAGCCAATGGACAGCCAGACTGCCGCCCAGCACAGCATGCCCGCCGGCATCGCGCGAAAAGCGCGTCAGCGTCAGTTCGACCACCGCCAGCGCCGTGGTCGCCACCGCGTCGTTCTGGGCGAAGATGGTGCTGCCCGGCAGACGCTGCTGAAGGTCGGCAGTCAATACGTGACCTATCATGCTCGGCAGCGCCTCGCTCCAGGCATCGCCGCTCGCGGTCTTCAGGCGATAATCGCCCTCGCTGCGCACGATACGCTCGCGGTCCAGCGATGTCGCGACCGAAGGCGTCCGCACCTCGATCACCGCCGGCCCACCCGCCTGGGCGGCACCGGGCCACGGCACGAGGGCATAAAGGTTCGGGTCCGACGAACACGCGGCCAGCGGGCCGGCGGCGGCGACGGCAAACAGGCCGCCAGCCCCCCGCAGAACCGCCCGGCGCGAGGCAAACGGGCGGGAAGGATGCCCTGACAGTCTCATAGGCTAGCGTCCCGTAATCAGCGCCGAGGGATGGCGGTTGAGGAAATCGGTCAGGAAGCGCAGCGACCGCGCGGCCTCGTTGAGCTGCACCAGCATCTGCTGCAGATCGCGGTGGAAGTCGGTATCGCCGCCATAACTCCCCATCAGCTTGTTCGCATTCTTCAGCGTGCTGTCCAGTTGCGCGCTCATCTGCGGCAGGCGCTGGAACAGCGGATGCATGCCGGTGCGGGCGTCGCTCGCCAGCCCCTGGACGCTCCGCAGCGAATCGCGCAGCGCAACGATGGCCTGCTTCACTTCCGGCGAATTGATCCGTGCGTCGGAATGCGCCAGCAGGTTGTTCAGATTATCGCCCACCTGGGTCAACGGCATCGCGGCAATCTTGTCGGCAACGGTGGAGAGCGAATCCATGATGCCACTCATGCCGCCGGCCTTGCTGGGGATGACCAGCGCCGTGCCCTCCGTCGTCACGACGGCCGGGGTGGCCTTCTTGACGAAATTCAGGCCGATCATCGATTCGCCGGTCAGCAAGCTGGCACTATCGACCGAGGCCCGAAGCCCGTTATCCACCAACGCCTGAATGGTCGCACTCATGGTATCGCGATGAATCTCGCTCAACGGCAGGATGCGCTCGGGCTGGATCTCCATCCCCACCCGCACCCGGGCGGTCCCATCCTTCTGGTCCAGCATCAACTTCACGCTGGTCACGGTGCCCACCTGAATGCCGAACATCGTCACCTGCGCCCCGGTCGTCAGGCCCGAGACCGAACTGGTCAGATACGTGACCAGCGACACACGCTCGCGATAGCCCGCATTATCCGCCGCCTCATTGCTCTCATACAGCCGGAAGACCGAATTCTTGGGCGCGGTCGGCGCGGAGGTCCCCTCCCGCTTGTCCGGCAGGCCGAACGCGACCCCGCCCGAGAACAGGGCCTGGATCGATTGCAGCTTCACCTTCAGCCCGCCGGCACCCAACCCGACCTGCACGCCCGACACGTTCCAGAAGCGCGTATCGGTGCGCAGATAGCTGTCATAGGGCTTGCGGATAAAGACCTGGATCAGGATCGGCCCCTCGCCTCCCGGCGGCATGGTGTAGCCCAGCACCTCACCCACATCGATGTCGCGGAAGAAGACCGGCGCCCCTTGCCCGATCGACCCCAGCGAGGGGCTGATCAGCGTATAAGTGTTGCCGGGCTGGTCCGAGCGCATCCCCGGAGGCGCCTCCAATCCCTTGAATTTGCTTGCGCTGGCGCCCCCCGGCACCCCTGGGTCCATCGCAATATAGGCCCCGGTCATCAGGGTTTCGAGCCCGGTGACGCTGGCGCCGTTCAGGCGCGGCCGCACCACCCAGAAGCGCGCGTGGTCCGTCAGCATCGGCGATGCATTGGCGCTCATGCGCACCTTCACCTCGACATGGCGCATATCAGGCGTCAGCGTCACGTCCTGCACCGTACCCAGGGGCACGGCCTTGTTCTTCACCTGGGTCTGGCCGCTGGTCAGTCCGTCCGCCGTGTCGAAGATGATCGTGATGTCCGGGCCGCGCCCCATAATGCCGCGCCAGCCCAGATAGCCGGCGATGGCCACCGCCACGATCGGCACCAGCCAGACGATCGAGAAACGATATCGGCGCGCCGAAGCCTCGGGCGGCGAAGCCGCGGCACGATCGTCGGAATGATCTTGGGGGTCGTCGGTCACGCCTGCCTCGGCTCCATCCTGTCAGTTTCTGCCGTACGCCGGCCGGTCCGCGCACGCACGGCGGCGGACGCCACGCCATCGGGCGACGGCCCGTTCAGGCCAGCCGCATCCCACATCACCCTGGGGTCGAAGCTCCATGCTGCGAACAGGGTCAGCACCACCACCGAGGCAAAGGCCACCATCCCGGCATTGGCCGTGACGCTCGCCAGCGAATTGAACCGGACGACCGCCACCAGGATCGACACCATGAAGACGTCGATCATCGACCACCGGCCGATCACATCCACCACGCGGAACAGCCGCGTGCGCTTGACCAGCGCGAAGGACGACCCGCTCCAGGTGCCGATCACCATCCAACTCAGACTGAGGATCTTGAGCATCGGCACCAGGATGCTGGCAAAGAACACCAGCAAGGAAAGCGGGATCATCCCGTCTTGCCACAGTTCGATCGCCCCTTCGATGATCGTATGGCCACCTCCGCCGCCCATCTTGAAGAAGGTCATGACCGGGTAGAGATTGGCCGGAAAATAGAAGATGACGGCCGACAGCAGAAAGGCGCTGGTCCGCGCCAGCGTGTCGGGCGCCCGTCGCCAGACCTTGTGGCCGCAGCGCGGACAGACACCGACGCAGCGCAGGTTGCTGACCGGCGCCCCCAGTTCCCCCACCAGCCCGCAGGACGGGCAGGCCACCAGATGATCGACCGGCGGCAGCGGAATCTCGTCGATATGCACATGGCTGACCGCCACACGCTCCCCATCCTCCTGTCGGGTGATGGCATCCACGCGCCGGTGCCGCCAGATCCGTTCGGTATCGAGGGTCGAATCCGTGGCCGCCATGGTCAGCATCAAGGCCGATATCAGATAGACGGCGGGGCCGACATCGACATGGGCCAGATCCGTCAGCTTGGTATAGGCAACGAAAATACCCAGAACATAGACCTCGATCATCGACCAGGGCCGCATCTTCTCGTACCAGATCAGCAGGTGCGGCGCCCAGTCAGGCATCTGCCGCCGGCTGGCGGCGTAGAGGATGGCGAACATCATCCCGATCACCACCGCCGGCGCCGCGATGGTCACCAGCCCGACCAGGAGCCCGGCTTCCCCCCATCCCTCATGCAGCAGTTCCATGGGGCCGGTGAGCAGGTCCACCGTACGTTCGCGCCCATACACGTCCAGCGTCATCAGGGACGACGCCAGAGCCGCCAGATACAGCGCGCAGGAACTGATGCAGAAAGCGAGCGGCGTCTGGAGCGGCGAGGTCCGGCGCCGCCACTCCAGCGTCTGCCCACACCGCGAGCAGGCGGCCAGTTCGCCGGCCTGCAACGGGGGGCGGCGCTGAAACAGGCCGCATCCGGGACATTCCACCAGATCATCGATCGTCCGGACATGGCGCAGGTCGGCTGTCCGACGTGGCCAAGCGGCCCGACGGAGCATGCGTGAAGTCCGCGCTGACATCGTCTCGCTCATGACTCGCCGTACTATAAATCAAAATCGGATCGGCGATAGTCATCCAGCATATTGCTGCCATGACGAGAGCCGGAAGACAGGCGGAGGGGGAGAATTTCCATCGCGAATAACGGCTGCACCACCGCATGACCCGCCCGGCAGGCCCCTGATCATCGCAGGAAAATCAGAATATTTGGATAACACTCGGAAGAGGGGACAAAATGACAGGAACGTCTCGCCGAGATAACGATCTCTTGAGCATCGTCGCCCCAGCCATCAGCCGATCAGGCAACCCATCCGCTCATCGTGAAGGAAAATACCAGCGGCTGACCCCACAAACGGGACATGCGGCACGCTGCCAAACCACCCAGCCCATAGCAACGACCGACAGGAACGATCGACGGAAGACTGAAGTGGTGCCGGTGAAGAGATTCGAACTCCCGACCCCATCATTACGAATGACGTGCTCTACCAACTGAGCTACACCGGCAACGAGGCGAGCGTATAACGGGCCTCAAAGGGCATTGCAACCCCCCATCCGACGGATCGCCGGCCAATCCCGCAGGACCAGCCGGCGCCCCGGTCAGGCAATCAGAACGGCGCGTCGATATCGACGACGTCGATCAGCTTGTGGTTGACGAACTCCTTGATTCCCAACCCGATCAGCTCGCGGCCGTAGCCCGAGCGCCCAACGCCGCCAAAGGGCAGGTCGGCCTTGACCATCGTCGGATGGTTCACGAACACCATGCCGGTATGGATCTTCTTGGCCACCTCGACACCGCGCGCGGTGTCCTTCGTGAAGACCGAGCCACCCAGCCCATAGGGCGTGTCGTTGGCGATGCGAATCGCGTCGGCCTCGTCACGGGCACGGAAGATCATCGACACCGGGCCGAAGAACTCCCACAGGCGGGCGGGATTATCACCCGTCATGCCGGTCAGGATCG
The DNA here is from genome assembly GCF_047721585.1 of Gluconacetobacter sp. Taxonomy (NCBI): domain Bacteria; kingdom Pseudomonadati; phylum Pseudomonadota; class Alphaproteobacteria; order Acetobacterales; family Acetobacteraceae; genus Gluconacetobacter; species Gluconacetobacter sp. The sequence continues at coordinate 4,285 of NZ_JBDNXE010000142.1, read as the reverse complement.
TCGGCTGCACGAAGGCACCGGTCTCGGGCACGCGGGGGCCGACCTCGGTTGCCGTCGCACCATGCGCCACGGCCTTGGCGATGTTCTCGCGGATCTCCTTGGCCGCACCCTGCGACGACAGCGGCGCCAGCGTGGTCTCGGGGTCCATCGGGTCGCCGGCCTTCAGCGCCGCCACACCGGCGGTGTAGAGTTCCATGAACCGGTCATAGACCGCATCGACCACGATCACGCGCTTGGACGACACGCACACCTGCCCGGCATTCCAGTGCCGGCCGAACACCGCCCATTTCGCGGTTTTCTCCAGATCGGCGTCTTCCAGCACCACGAAGGCGTCGGCGCCGCCAAGCTCCATGGTCGTCTTCTTCAGCGCCTTGCCGGCCTGCGACGCGATCACCGAGCCGGCCCCTTCCGAGCCCGTCAGGGCCGCACCGCACACGCGCGGATCGTTCAGGATCATCTCGACCTGCCCACGGGTGGGGTACAGGTTGCGGAACGCGCCGTCCGGCAGGCCCGCACGCTTCATCAGCGTCTGGAAGATCGCCGCACTCTGCGGCACGTTCGAGGCATGCTTCAGCAGCACGGTATTACCGGCCGAAAGCTGCGGCGCGATGATGCGCGCGATCTGATAATAGGGGAAATTCCACGGCTCGATCGCCAGCAGCACGCCCAGCGGCTGATGCACCAGCACCGCATCGCCCGAGCGCGGGTCCGACACCGGCAGTTTCTCCGGCGCCAGCAGGCTCTCGGCATGCTCGGCATAATAATCGAAGATCGCCGCCGACAGCTCGACCTCGGCCTTGGCCTCGGCAAACAGCTTGCCCATTTCCAGCGTCAGCAGGCGCGCGAAATCATCGGCTTCGGCCCGCAGGATCTGGGCCGCCTTCGTCATCACGGCGGCACGGGTCGCAAACGGCGTGTCGCGCCAGTCCAGGAACGCCGCGTGGGCGTCGTCAATCGCCTGACGCACCTCGTTATCCGTGGCATCCGGGAACGTGGCCAGCACTTCGCCGGTATAGGGGTTGGTCGTTGCGTATGCCATAAGTCGTTTTCCTTCCAGCGGGCCATTTCCGGCCCGATGCCTGTGATAACGGGCATCCAGAGCTTCCCCGTCAAGAGGAACCTCACGGCTGCGTTATCATAAGAGTAAGGTCGATCCGCTCTCGGGAATCGAGCCCGCCAGGCGCGCGGGCCCACGAGCATGCCGCCGGCTCATCCCGGCGGCATGCAATCCTGCACCATTCAGAACGTGAGTTCCAGATTGGTCTGGAAATAGGCGCCCGGCTTCGCACCGGCATCCCGCAATCCACGCGACAGCGCCGTATATTGCCCGTCGACGCTGAAGGTCACATGTCGCGTTGCCCGCCAGGTGAAGCTCCCCTGGGGCAGCACGCCGCTATAACCGCCCGACGGGCGATAGGCATAATTCACGGCACCGGGAAAATAGATCGTATCGTGGATCGAATTCCGCCACAGCACCGGCACCCTCAGCAGCAGCGACGTATTGATGGTGGGCGACATCGTCACCAGCGGTCCCACATCAATCACGTTCTGCAGGTTGAAGTTCTGCGCCAGGTCCAGATAGTACGCGCTGGGCACGAAGGGCGAGAGGAAGGTCCCCCAGGTACTGGTCGCACTCTTGCGGGTATCCCCACCCGAAATATCGTCGGCCTGGATTCCGATCGCGGGCCGCCCCCACCAGTTCGCGAACCGCCACGCTACCGAGGCATTGAACGAATAGGCCGACACCGGCCGCGTCGGGCCGTTCTTCGCCGCCTGGAAATTCCCCCCCTGCCACATGCCGCCGGCGGAGAATTCGATCGGCCCGGCATTACCCCACACGCGCATACCCGGCGTGTCACGATGCGTCGAACCCGCGACAATGCCCTTCGTCGCCGTGATCGGGCTGCTGGCCAGCAGATAGCCGAGATAGTATGTATCGACGAAAATCTGGCTCTTCTTGCCGAACGTCTTGAATTCGGGGACCGCGTAAGACGTATAGGCGCCAAACAGCCGGGTCTTCCATCCGACCTGATCATGAAACGCCCGATATTCGTAGTTGGTCAGAGACAGGTCGAACAGATCGACGCGGAACCGTTTCCAGACGCTGTAGCCACGCAACCCGTTCCATGAATACGGAATGGACGGATAGACACTGCCCGCCGAGATATTGGGCGGCACGTCAAGGAACGTCATGCGGCCGATCATAGCCCCCATCGTCGCCCCCAGCATATGCCCACGCACTTCCACGAATGCCTGCTGCGCATCGACCCGGTTCCGCCAGCGGGCATTATAGCCGAATTTGTTGCCACCGGTCGCCTGGCCGCTCATCAGTTCGCCATAGAAACGCACATGCTCGCCCAGATGCAGGTCCGCGCCGAGATTGGTTCGCAGGTTGGACAGATAGGTATGGCTCTTCCCCACCGCCCCCAGGGCGGGATGCTGCTCCCAGAAACCGTGATGCCGGAAATTGCCGCTCAGCGTCAGGTAGATCGAGCCACTGTCATTGAGCGCGATATATTTCAGCGGATCGAGAAAATCATGGCGATTGCGCTTGTCGCGAAGGCTCGACCAATCCTCGGCCCAACGCGCCACCGCGTAATATCCCACCGTGCCGAAGCCGGAAGCCGCCCCGGTATTCGCGTTGAACACCCCCCACGGCCCCTGATGCAACTGAATCGGCGTCAGCGGATGCAGCATCAGCGATTGCGGCTGGCCATACAGTTCCGGCCGGCTGGTCAGCGGCGGCAATTGCTGGGGCGGTGCATGCCAGAATGAATCCCGGCTCGGCACGACCGGCGTGACGGCCGGAGCCGGTGTCGTTGCCGCACCGATCGAGGTCGCAGGCGGGGTCGCAGCCGTCGCACCAGTTCCCGCTGTCGCCTGAGCAAGCTGACTACGGGTGGTCACGATCTCGGCGTCTCCCGGCGCCGCGTGGGCAGGCATGACGAACACCACGCCGGCAAGAGCGGGCAACAGAACCCGTCCACCTTTCTGCAAACGGGACAATGACGAAAACCCAGAGGACATATACATAGCCAGATCTTTTTCTTTATTATTGTCAGGCATCACAGAACAACCGCGCATTCATTCCGCCACGCGCCGTCCTGTCTCTGAGAGGCAGGAAACCACCCCAGGGATGGGCGCTTCCGCCGACAACCACCTACCGGGCGAAGCACGGGCCGTGAGATTCCTGTTCCGCGAACCCCGCCCTCATGCTGGCCGCCCACAACGGGAAGCGAACCGCACAGACTTCTCGAAAACCCCTGCAAGCAGGGAAACAATCCCGGATCGGGAAAACCCACGGGAGCAAAGCCGGCGCACAATCATGACCCAACTCTCCAACGGTCACAAAACAATTCAACCGCCCTCTACAAAGAGAGTGACCATCCGCTTTTGTCGGATTTTCTCTAAAATAAGAAATAACAATTATATGTTTTCCGGATAAATTACGCTCACAATCCAGTGTGGAAAATCCCGAAATTCACCATTCAGTTACCAACCTCCACCGGGTCGAAATACCAGCATCACCAACCGGAACACCCTGACTAGGCTTCAGGGATGTTTCCTGAACGCCGAAGATGCTTGCAAAGTTTCGTTTACGAACGGAGAGCACCAGCCCACACCGGCAGCGAATACCTCGAAACCGTCCATGCAGCCTTCAAACAGCCCCCTGCGCTCCCTTGCGGACGCGCGTCACATGGGCATCCCCCCGGTCAAGCACGGCGGCATGTTCCGCCCCCCAGTGATAGAGCGTCTCCTCCGGCTCGACCATTTTCCGGCCCAGCGCCGTCAGCCGATATTCGGCCACCGGCGGCATCACCTGATGCACCTCGCGTGCCACCAGCTCCATCTCTTCCAGTTCCCGCAGCGTGTGCGTCATCATCTTCTTCGACAGGCAGGGAATACTGCGCAACAGCGCGCCGGGCCGCGACGCGCCCCTCCCCCCCAGCAGATGCAGCGTGTGCAGAATCATCGTCACCCATTTGCCGCTGAACAGCCGCAACAGCCGTCGCGGCGCGCAGCCTTCATCGAAGGGGCCTGACGATACACATCGGGCAACGGAGTAAGCGACATGATGACCCTTCCCTATGGGAACCTTCTGGTACCCAGGGCACGAAATAGTACCGGATTGTCCTTTGTATCCACGCACAAAAATTTTCGAAAACTGTTTTCCTGTTATGGAGAGTTCCATTCCTCACACAGCCATGATCGTCGACGCCACCGGAATCGTCGGCCACGCCATCGGCAACGTGATGAACATGGGCTCCACCCTGGCCGTCTATGC
>NZ_JBDNXE010000141.1:8252-9120 GCF_047721585.1 Gluconacetobacter sp. | reverse complement strand
GTGTGATAGGTGACGATGTAGTTGGTCAGTCCGCTGCCCTGGGCGGCGGAGGGGGTGATGGCGTAGCCGCCGACGGGGCTGGTGTTGGTGGCCGGGGTGGTGAGGGTGGCGCCGGTGACGGTGTCGCCGTTGAGCAGGCCGGTGGAGGTGAACTTCGTGGTGTCGAGCGCGGGGGTCTGGCCGTAGACGCTGCTCTGGTTCAGGGCGGTGATGGTGAGGGCGGCCTTTATCACCGTATCGGTGCCCGTGTAGATGGTCTGATAGCCTGGGATGGAGCCGTGGACGATGATGAGCGGAGCGGAATTGCCGACGCTGCTGGTCGTGCTCAGGTTGGTGCCGCCCCAGGTCAGAGCTGTCGTATCGACTTTTCCGGATACATCCAGACCGTTCTGGTCCTTGATGGAGGTGAAGACAACCGTTGCCGTGCTCTGTCCGTAGACTTGGCTTCCCTGACCTGTGATGACGACATAAGGCAGTGCTTTCAGGACCGGATAAGGAGAGCCGGATACCCAATCGCCTGGGGTGCTGAAGCTGTTGGGGCTGCCTGCGACCGTGGGTCCTTCGGATGCCCATTGCGCCGTCGTCAGTCCCGTGATGGAGATAGACGAAAAAGCGCCGCCCGTGGCATTCGATGTACCGGACGTGTCTGTGTCGAAATACGCATAGGTGATTTGGTCGTCATCCTCTCCGACAAAGCCGCCGACAGTGTTGTTGCTATTGGTAGCGGAGACGGTGCCTGTTGCGTAGGCGTTGGTGATTATGCCGTCATTCTCTCCGACGAAGCCGCCGACCCAGCTGGAACTGGTAGCGGAGACAGAGCCTGTTGCGTAGGCGTTAGTGATTGAGCCATCATTGTATCCGACGAAGC
>NZ_JBDNXE010000141.1:0-8152 GCF_047721585.1 Gluconacetobacter sp. | reverse complement strand
CGCCGACATAGTTGTTGCTATTGGTAGCGGAGACGGAGCCTGTTGCGTAGGCGTTAGTGATTGAGCCATCATTGTATCCGACGAAGCCGCCGACATAGTTGTTGCTATTGGTAGCGGAGACGGAGCCTGTTGCGTAGGCGTTGGTGATTTGGCCGATATTGGTTCCGACGAGGCTACCGACGAGAGCATTGTCGCCGTTCGAGCTGACGCTGCCGCCGAGCAGCCCGATATTCCGGACCACGCCGGTCTGGGCGAGTTGCCCGAACAGGCCGACATTCCGGTCCGTGCTATCGTTGATGGTCAGGTTGGAGATGGTATTGCCCCGGCCGTCGAAGGTGCCGGTGAAGCCGGATACGGCCAGGGGCCTGAAGTTGCTGATGCCGCTGAGGTCCAGGCTGTTGGCCAGGGCGTAACTGGCGGAGGAACTGGCGTTGACGTTCTGGAGCCCGGCGGGCGTGAAGATCAGCCAGACGGGGGTTGTGGTGGGGAAGGGCGCGCCGGTTCCGAAATGGACCTGCTGGTTCGCGGAGACCCCCAGCAGGTAGGGCGTCGTCTGGTTGTTCAGGTTGCCCCATATGGCCGAATTGAAGGCGGCGGGCAGCGCGCCGGCCAGTTGTACCGTCGTCAGGCCCGTGATGCCGGAAGACGACCCCGTCCCCACGCCTGGTGTCGCGCTGGACGTGTTGGTATCGAAATAGGCGTTGGTGATCGTGGTGGTGTTCTGTCCGGCAATCTGACCGACATTGGTGCTGCCGGTGACGGCGCCGGTTGCATAGGCATTCGTGATCTGGCCACGCATGGTTGTCTGCAGGATGGTCAATGTGGTGTTCGATCCCACGAGGCCGCCGACGATGTCGCCGCTTGTGACGGCGCCTGATGCGTAGGCATCCGTTATTGAGCCGACATTGTATCCGACGAGGCCGCCAGCGTTGCGGGGGCTACTGCTGGAGATTGTGGATACGCTACCCGATGCGGCAGAACGGGAGATCGCGGCCTCGTTCATGCCGACGAGGCCGCCGACAGCCGGACCCCAATTGCTAACACCAGTGACACTGGCAGCGGAATATGAATTGGTGATCGTGCCGGGAGTGGATCCCGGTCTTTGGCCATTCATTCCCACCAGGCCGCCGATGTCGCTGCCTCTGCCGTTGACGCTGCCGGTCGTGTACGCACCGCTGACCGCGCCGTAATTTACTCCGACCAGACCGCCAAGGTTGCTTCCGTCAGTGCCGCCGGTGACACTGACGCCCACCAGTCCGACATTTTCGACGATGCCGGAGGGGTCGATCTGTCCGAACGGAGCGATGTTACTTCCGCTGCTGTCGTGAATGGTCAGGTTGGAGATCGTGTTGCCCAGTCCTTCGAATGTTCCGGAGAAACTGGGGATGGGCGAGGAGGTGAGCGTGCCCAGGGGGGTGGCGTCCAGGCTGCCGGCCAGCGCATAGTATCCGTTGTACTGGACGGACGTGAGATCCGAGGCATTGCGCAGCAATGTATAGGGCTGGCCGTTGATGTTCAGCGTGCCGCCGGTCGTGTCGGTGAAGGCGACGTTGCCGCCCGCGAAGGTCAATCCACCGGGATTGACGGTCGCGCCCTGGGTGTTGGTCAGGATGTTCAGCGTGCCGTTGCCCGCCACGGTGATCGCGGCGTTTATGGTGACGTTGCGCCATGCCGAGAGGGTCAGGCTGGCGGAGCTGTTCCACATGAGGGGGGCGGTGACGAAGATGTCGCCGTTTCCCGATGCGCTCGTGCCCCCGCCGCTGATGTTGCTGGCGGCGCCGGCCGAGGTCTGCTCCGTGACATCGGTGCCGCTGTTGAGCGCGGCATTGATGGTTCTGGCGGCCGGGGCGTCGATCGTGAGGTCGTCCGGGTCCAGCAGCCAGGTGCCGCCCTTGCCCGCATCCACCGAAGCCTTGCCGAGCGCCAGGCTGTGGGCCGAGGTCTCGATCAGGCCGCCTTTGCCGCCGCCCTTGCCGGTGGCGGCCAGCGTTGCGCCCTGGGCGATGGCGGTATGACGGGCGAGGTTGACGCCCCCCGGAGCATCGGTGCCGACCAGGACCCGTCCGCCCCCGGCGCCGGACCGGGTGGCCGACGCCGACAGCGTGGCCTTGCCCCCGACGGGGACGTTACCGCATTGGCCACCGCCTATGCCGCCCTCGCCGTCGGCTTGGGCCGCCGCGACGGTGTTACCGTCCCCCTTGACCGGGCGGGGGGGCGCGGTCAGCCACACCTGGCCGTCGATGGTCTTCGTGCCCGTGGCCTGGATCAGGCCCCGCCGGTTGCCGGCCAGCGCGTAGACATTGCCCCCGGCCGAGGCCAGCGTGGCGGCCGCCGCCGTGATGCGGCCGGTGTTCGTCGCGTCGCCCCTGGCCTTGACATCGGCGACCACATAGATGCCGTCTGGTCCGCCGGCCTCGCTCAGCACCACCTTGTCGCCCGCCGCCAGGGCCACGGTTCCGCCCGCCGCCTCGATGGCGCCGCTGTTGGTGACGGATTTGCCCACCAGCACCACGTTGCCGCCGGTGCTGGTGATGCGTCCCTCGTTCCTGACCGTGCCGGAGGAGGTGCCGGACAGGGTGACGGCGCCGCCTTTCATGAACGTGCCGTCGGGCGTGTCGCGCGTCGAGGCGACGAAGCTGCCGCCGGCGACGACCGTGCCCTTTGGCCCGATGACCACGCCGTTGGGGTTGATCAGGAAGACCGATCCCGTCGCGCCCAGCCGACCCTGGATGGACGACATCTGGCTGCCGGTCACCCGGTTGAGCGTGGCGCCGCTGCCGTTGTTGAACTGGACCGTTCCGCCCGCCCCGATGGAAAAACCCTGCCAGTTGATGATGCCGCGGGCTGATGACTGGGTGATGGTGGTGCGGGAGCCCGCCGACGCGATCGTGCCGGCGCCGGCCACATAGGCCCCGCCTGTCGGCAGGGCCTGGGCGAAGGCCGAAACCGGCGTCAGGATGGAAAAGCCGATGAGTGCAAGCCGAAGCGAGGTGTGATGACGGCGGACGAGGGGACGTGTGATCATTGGCCTGAAGGATACCCTGGAGGATATGGGGAGGGCGGGCAGGGGGCTATCCGGCGAGGGAAAGATACCGAAGGTGATATTTGAATATATGTGATGTTTTTTGGAAATTTATAGGTGATTATATGTGTTTTGTTGTATTAATTTAATAATATCATACTGCATTCGTGGGTTTTGCGGCTATCTCTGGCCGGATTTTCTTGACTTGTAGAGAGAATACGCTATGTGCGGACAGAGTGCTTGTCCATGGCCAGATCTGGCCACAAAGAGCGGAATTTTCACGATCAGGTCACTCTGGCCCGCCTTGCGGGGGGGGGCTGCCGCCTTGTGGCGGGACCGGGTGTTCCGGCCCCGCGCTGCGATGGCGGATTGGCGGATTGTCGGGGTTTCGGGCCGATTGCCGTGTTGAGTCCGGCTGGGTGCTCGCCTATGAATGTTCCGTGTCCGATCCCGATTCCGGCCGGGCGTTCTGATGGTTGCGCACGGGGTTCGGAGAGCGTTTTCCAGTTAGGGTTTCGTCAGGGCTGGTGGTTTTTTATGTATTCGTTATCCCACGACCGAATGATAAATGAAGAATCTCTTGATAATATATTGAAAAATGCTTTTGATCTGGCGGAGATGGGCGCCTGGTCGTGCGATTTGCGCACGGAAAGGCTTTCATGGACCCCAGCGGTGTTCGACATGTTTGGCTTGCCGCGTGACAGGACCGTCGACCGGCGCGAGGTCGTTGCCATGTATGCGGAGCCATGCCGGCGTCTGCTGGAGCAATTGCGTGTGGCCGCGATTGCGAACAGGACGACCTTTGCCCTGGAGGCACGGATCATCCGCCCGGATGGCACGCCCCGGTGGGTTCGTATAAAAGCCGGCACGAAGGTGGAAAATGGCCGTGCCGTCACGCTGTATGGGCTGAAGCAGGATATTACCGCCGAGCGGCAGCAATGGGCGCGGCTGCGCCACCTGACGGATTACGATCCGTTGACCGGCCTTGCCGACCGGATGCACTTCCAGGCAGTTTTTTTCGATCGGTCCGTTGCGTCCGATCTGTGCGCGCCGCCCGGCGCGCTGGCGCTGTTTGCCGTGGACAATCTGGCGGAAATCAATCGGCGCTGGGGCTACGCCGCCGGAGATGCCTGCCTGATCGCGTTTGCCAGGCGGCTGTTGAGCGCCGGTGACGGCGGGGCGTTCACGGCGCGCCTCGGCGGTGGTGAATTCGCCATGCTTCTGGACGGCGCGGGGAAGACGCCGCATCTGGAACCGGGGCCGTCCGAGCGGTTTTCCCATCTGGGAGACCCTGTCCTGTGGAACGGTGTTTCCATTCCGCTCGGCATTTCCATAGGCATCGTCTTCGTGCGGCGTTTCCATGGCCACGAGGCCGAAGCGATATACGCGCGGGCCGATCTGGCGCGCCAGGTGGCCCGACGACAAGCGGGGCGTTCTCCGCGTATCGTGTCCGCGACGTTCGAGGGCGGGAAACAGGTCGCCGTCGGTTCCGCACCGTCGGCAGGTGCGCCGGCTGGCGCGGCGGGCGTGGGCATGCCTTCCCTCTCGCCGCGTGAAATGGAGGCGCTTCGTCACATTTCCCGCGGACGCACCATTGATGAGATCGCCCATGAAATGGCGGTCTCGCCGCATACGGTGCGAAACTTCATTCGTCGCATCTACCAGAAAATGGAAGTCGATACCCGTGTGGAGGCCGTGCAACGGGCCTATCGGAACGGGCTGCTCTAGAGCCGTCACCGTTTACATCGGTTCACGGATATGGCGCTGGCGTAGTGATTTTGCGAGCGGCTTCACCTGTTTGAATGCATGCATTCAAACAGGCGCGGCGCCTGTGGTGCGGTCCGGCCGTTCGTTCTTCGGGACGCCGGGCTGTCGGGAACGCTGAATCTCCGGCGGGGCGGGTGCCTCAGCCGGGGACGCCCTTGCTGGTGGAATATTCGAAATGGAGCGCGGTGTCGGGGCGCACGATGGGGTGGATGGCGTGAGCGGCCATGGCACCCTCGCTGAAGCCTTGCAGGATCAATTTCAGCTTGCCCGGATAGGTGGCCACGTCGCCGATGGCGAACACGCCGGGCAGCGAGGTTTCGCAGCTTGAGGGCACCACGGGGATGGTGCTGCGGATGGAGTCGATGCCCCATTGGGCGATCGGGCCGAGGTCGGTCGACAGGCCGAAGAACGGGAGCAGGCGGTCGGCTTCCAGCACGCGGGTGTCGCCGTCCAGCGTCGCGACTTCCACGCCGTGCAGCGTGCCGTTGGTGCCGTGCAGGCCGTGGAGCTGGTAGGGGACGATCTTTTCGATGCGGCCGGCGGCGACGGCTTCGTCGAGCTGGCGCAGGCTTTCCGGGGCCGCGCGGAAACGGTCGCGGCGGTGGACCAGGAAGATCTTCTCGGCTTCGTCCTTCAGCGCCAGCGCCCAGTCGATGGCGGAATCGCCGCCGCCGGCGATGACGATGCGGGTGCCGGTGAAATCGGCGCGGCGGCGGACGTAATACTGCACCGCGCCCGTGGCCTCGAAGCCCTCCAGCCCGGCCAGCGGCGGGCGGTTGGGGCCGAAGGCGCCGGCCCCGGCGGCGATGATGACGGCGCGGGCGCTGATGATGTCGCCCCTGTCGGTGCGCAGGGTGAAGGCGCCGCGATGGCCGGTCAGGCCCTCGACCCGGCGGCTGAGCAGGCGGGGGACGGCGAAGGGGGCGATCTGGCGGTCCAGGGCCTCGATCAGCGCGCCGCCTTCGATCGCGGGGTGGGCGGGGATGTCGTAGATCGGCTTTTCCGGATAGAGGGCCGCGCATTGGCCGCCGATGCTGTCCAGTGCGTCGAGCAGCACGCAATCCAGTTTCAGCATGCCGCATTCGAACGCCGCGAACAGGCCGGTGGGGCCGGCGCCGATGATGGCGACATCGGTCGAGAGGGTGGGGGCGTCGGTCATGTCGGTTCCGTGTTGCTGCGCTGCTGAACGATCAGGGCTTCGGTTGTGCGGTCTGTTTTCGCCGAGTGCAAGATGGGCGGATAGGCGGGCGGGGAAAACGGGGTCTTGTGCCCCTGCCGGGGCGGTGGGCATCATGAGGGAATGCAAGAACTGACCTTCGATTTACCCGACCAGCATGCGACGGAGGAGCTGGCGCGGCGGCTGGCCGGCGCGGCGCGGCCGGGGGATGCCATCCTGCTCTCCGGGGTGCTGGGGGCCGGGAAGAGCGTGTTTTCCCGCGCTTTCCTGCGGGCGGCCTGTGGCGACCCCGACATGGAGGTGCCCAGCCCGACCTATACGCTGGTGCAGAATTATGACGCGCCGGCGGGGGGGATCGCGCATTTCGATCTGTGGCGGCTGGCGGGGCCGGAGGGGCTGCATGAACTGGGCTGGGACGATGCGTGCGAGGGCATCGTGCTGGTGGAATGGCCCGATCGGCTGGGGGCGCTGGCCCCGGCGGATGCGCTGCGGATTACGCTGTCGGTGACGGGCGAGGAGACGCGCGGGGCGCGGATCGCAGGTTGGGACGACCGGCCGGTATGGGCCGGGCTGGCGGCGGGGAGGCCGGCATGAGCATTGCGATGCCCCGGAAGGCGATGCTGTTCGCGGCCGGCGCCGGCAGCCGGATGCGGCCGCTGACCGAGGAGACGGCCAAGCCGCTGCTGACGGTGGATGGGCGCTCGATTCTGGACCACGTGCTGGACCGGCTGGAGACGGCCGGGGTGCCGGAGGTGGTGGTGAATGTATGCTGGCAGGCCGGCAAGGTGCGCGCCGCGTTGCGTGCCCGCGCCGAGGCGGGACGGGGGCCGCATGTGACCGCCCGCGCCGAGGAGACGTTGCTGGAAAGCGGCGGCAGCGCCGCCGCCGCGTTGCGGGATGGGGCGCTGGGGCCGGAGCCGTTCTTTCTGCTGAATGGCGATTCCCTCTGGCTGAACGGGCCGGTGGCGGCGTTGCGCCGGCTGGCCGCCGGGTTCGACCCCGCGCGGATGGATGCGTTGCTGCTGCTGGCGCGGACCAGTCTGGCGGTGGGGGCCGTGGGACGGGGGGATTTTACCTCCGATCCCGACGGGCGGCTGTGCCGGGCGGAGCCGGGGAGGGTGACGCCCTATGTCTTTGCCGGGGTGCAACTGGCGGCGCCGGCCCTGTTCGCCGATGCGCCGCCGGGGCCGTTCAGCCTGAATCTGCTGTGGGATCGCGCCATCGCGCGGGGGCGGCTGTACGGGATCGTGCATGATTCGGTGTGGTGCCATCTGTCCCGGCCGGAGGATCTGCCGGCGGCGACGCGGGCGCTGCGTCTGGCGCGGGAGCCGGATGCGGCCGAGCGGGACGCCGCGTCGTGAGCCTGATCGCCACCGTTCCGCCGCATGTGCCGTTTCTGGACGAGATCGCGGCCCGCTGGATGGCGGGGGTGGGGGACGACCCGCAACGCAGTGGCGACGGGCTGATCCTGCTGCCCAGCCGTCGTGCCGCGCGTGCGCTGACCGAGGCGTTTCTGCGGCGGGCGGATGGGCGGCCGCTGTTGCTGCCGCGGATTGCGCCGCTGGGCAGTCTGGACGAGGCCGGGCTGGCGCTGTCGGGGGATATGGCGCTGGATCTGCCGCCCGCTGTCGAACCGTTGCGGCGGCTGGCGACGCTGGCGCTGCTGATCCTGAGAGCGGGGGATGCGTTCGGGGAGGTTCTGTCGCTGGATCAGGCGTGGCCGCTGGCGCGGGCGCTGGCCGAGCTGATGGACGATGCCGAGTGGGCGGAGTGCGATCTGGCCGAGACGCTGCCGCTGGCGGCGGATGGGGATTTTGCCGAACATTGGCGGGAGACGCTGCGGTTTCTCTCGATCGTCACCAGCGTGTGGCCGGCGTGGCTGGCCGAGCAGGGGGTGATGAACCCGGCGGCGCGGCAGGTGGCGCTGCTGCGGGCGCAGGCGGCGCGCTGGCGCGCGGCGCCGGATGCGGAATCGCGTTTGTGGGCCGTGGGATTTACCGATGCGGTGCCGGCCGTGCGCGATGTGCTGGCTGCGGTGCTGGGCCGGGCCGGGGGGCGGCTGGTGCTGCCGTGGGTGGATCTGTCGCTGGACGAGGCGATCTGGCTGGCGTTGCCGGACGGGCACCCGCAGGCGGGGCTGGCGCGGTTGCTGGGCGGGCTGGAGCGGACGCGGGCCGATCTGGCGG